>DAOUUM010000202.1 GCA_030668165.1 Candidatus Heimdallarchaeota archaeon | reverse complement strand
CCCTCTCCTGCAAGAACGAATGCATCAATTTTATTCATTAATTGCTCGGTTTGGTTGAATTATTTAAGTTTGGTTGACTGGGATACTCTATTTAGAAAGCTCTTCATCTATCTAAATTGGAAGCTTATAAATATTTAAAAACAATTTAATTCACTGATAACTTGTGAAAATCAACAGGGGTTTGCTTAGAAAATTGGAAGATTTGCATGAATTGAGGGTATCAAATCGGTCTGATGATGAACATAATCGAATAATAAGACTAAATTCCACCGTTCATGGAGCAGAAATAGAAGAATTTACAAAACATCTATGTTGTGAACATCCAAATAAGGATGAGATACTATGGTTTTACATCGAGAGTGAAAAAGAGATTATTTCTTCAATGGCATTTTTACCGCTGAATTGGCATTTTGGAACTGTAACTCTAAAAATAGCTGAGATGGGAATGGTTGGCACGATTGAAAAATATCGGGGACAGGGGCTTTTTGGAAAAATGAACGAGGTTTACGAACAAGCCTTGATAGATAATGGATACTTTGTTTCGGCTCTGAGGGGAATCCCGTATTATTACCGCAAGTTTGGATATGAATTCCTATTACCGCTTAATCAGAGAGTAAATTTGTTATCAGACAAGATACCCAAGGATGAAATTAAGCATTTGAGAATTAGAAAAGCAAACCAAGGGGATATCCCAATTATTCAGGATTTATATGAATCAATTTACAAAGATTCCTTGATCCTACATAAATTTGATAGCGCAAATTTCGTTGATAAGTATCTTAATGACGAGATTTCTGATTTTAAGTTTTCAACATATATCATCGAGGGAGCAGAGCCAGTTGCATTCTTTTCAGTTGGTAGCCCATTTGGAGCCTCAAAAGATTTGATATTATCCTCTGAGATGACTGCTGATCAATTGATAAAATGTTTCCAATTCTTAAAATCAATTAATGACAAAGAAATTGTGATTGATCAGAATCTAGAAACCACTATCTCAAGATATGCAGTGGATCTGGGAGGAAAGAAGAATATTGGTTGGGAATGGCAGATAAAAATACTATCATATCAGAAATTCTTCGAGGCAATCAGACCGGTGTTAGAGAAGAGGATCAAAACTTCCAAATTTGATAAATTATCAAAAATCGTCAGTATTAGTAACTACAGGGAAAATATTAGAATTGAATTCAATAATGGGTTGATAAAGAAAATTGAGATAGATACTGGGTATCCGGATAGGAAAACCTGCGATCTTAGAATACCTGGAACGATGTTAATGAAATTACTATTTGGACATAAATCAATCAAGGATATCAATCAATTGGTCCCAGATGCAATGGTAAAATCCGGATCTGAAGAATTAATTGACATATTATTTCCAAAAATGCAATCTTATCCAGGATCATATTACTAGAAATCTATCCATATTCCTCGATAGCTATGTATAAAAATCATCCAAAGTATTATATTTTATATGATAGAACAAGCAACTCTGGGAGGAGGATGTTTTTGGTGTATCGATGTACTGTTTCAAAAACTAAAAGGTGTGCAAAAAGTAGTATCAGGTTACGCTGGTGGAAGTACTGAGAATCCATCCTATGAAGTGATATGTTCTGGTAAATCTGGGCATACTGAGGTTATTAACATATATTTTGATCCCGAGGTGATTACATACAAGCAGTTGCTTGAGATATTCTTTACTGTCCATGATCCAACAACACTTAACAAACAGGGTAATGATGTCGGGACTCAGTACAGGTCGGCAATTTTTTATCATAGTGAAAATCAGTTGGAGGTTGCAGGGAAAGTCATTGATGATATTGGGAGACAGGGAATCTGGGAAGATCCCATAGTCACCGAGATCACTGTCCTTGATAAATTCTATCCTGCGGAGAAATATCACCAAAACTACTACAATGAGAATGCAAATCAACCATACTGTCAATTTGTGATCGCTCCGAAGGTGGCCAAATTCAAAAAGATGTATTTGGATAAATTGAACAAGTAAATTGACTAATTACTGAAAATTACCAAAAAATCATAAAATATAGTTGTCTAAATGTAGTTTATGCGTACAGATAAGGAATGGTTTGTAGATAAATCCGGTAGGAAGGTATTATTGAGAGGGGTTAATCTTGGTGGATCAACCAAGATGCCAATCGACGAACCAACACATATCCGTACTGATTTTTCAAATCACAGGGATGTATCCTTTGTTGGAAGACCATTCTCGGTTGAGTCTGCTGATATGCATTTCAAACGTTTGAAACACTGGGGGTTCAATACATTACGATTGCTGACAACATGGGAGGCAATAGAGCACAAAGGTCCTGGAAAATATGATAAGGAATACTTGGATTATTTTACCAAGATTGTGGAAATGGCAGGAAAACATGATTTCTATGTATTTATAGATCCGCATCAGGATGTTTGGAGTAGGATGACAGGTGGAGATGGTGCTCCTGGTTGGACTCTAGAAAAATTGGGGATGGACATATCCAAGCTATCTCCTACTGATTCTGCACTTACTATGCAGTATCATTATCCAGACAACTATCCACAGATGAGATGGGCATTCAATTATTTCAGGTATGCTGCTGCAACCATGTTTACCTTGTTTTTCGCAGGGAATGAATTTGCACCGAATACTAAAATTGATAATATTCCCGTGCAGGATTATCTACAATCACATTTTATTAACTCGATGAGTGAGATTGCAAAACATCTGGCAGATATGGATCATGTAATTGGATTTGGCCCTTTAAATGAACCAGGACGGGGCTATGTAGGGGTAAAAAACCTTCACAATCGATGGGAAGCCCCAATATTGGGACCCGCACCAACACCATTTGATACCATGATTGCAGCTGGTGGTTACTCGGTTGATGTACCATATTATGATGTGAAGTGGCTGGGAATTAGAAAGACAAGGGAATATACGATGAATCCTGATGAATTAAGCATCTGGAATGAGGGATCTGAGCCAATCTGGAAGAGGGAAGATATCTGGAATGATGAATCGGGTATCCCTGAATTATCTGTACCAGATCATTTCAATACATCTGGTGGATTCTTCAAGGACTATCTTCGTCCATTTTCTATTGATTATATTAATTCAATAAGAAAACACAAATCAGATGCTCTTGTTTTTATTGAGAATGAACCGATTAATTCAGATGAGTTGTACTGGGGTGAGGAGGATCCCAAGGGTGTGGTAAATGCGAGTCATTGGTATGATGCTGCCACTCTTGTCACAAAAAAATATAGGTCATTTGTTACTCTTGATGTCGAGGAAGAGAAGTTGGTATTCAGAAGTAAGAACGTCAAGAATTTGTTCACCAAGCAATTGGCAAGTATCAGAGATACGTCCAAATCAATGGATGGAGGAATTCCCACTTTGATAGGTGAATTTGGTGTACCCTATGATATGCACTCAAAGAAGGCATACAGAACAGGAAATTACTCTAAACAGATTGAAGCATTGTCACTATATTACGATATACAGGATGAACTCATGCTGAATTCGACACTCTGGAATTACACCGCTGATAATTCAAATGAATGGGGAGATCTGTGGAATATGGAAGATCTGTCAATATTCAGTCCAGATCAACAAAATAATCCCGATGATATTAACAGTGGAGGACGTGCAATTACTGGATTTTGTAGGCCGTATCCCATGAAAGTATCAGGCACCCCTATATCATACAAATTTTACAGGAAAACAGGTATTTTTCAATTCAGCTATGAAAATGATCCGTCAATTGAGATGGATACTGTTGTCTACATACCAAAAATTCAGTATCCAGATGGATTAGAATTCAATATTGTCAATGCTGACTGGAGTATTCAGGATCAATTTATGACCATTAATTCAGATGCAAAAATTACGGTTCATCTGGGTATTAAACGTAAATAGAGATATTGTTTTCAATAATTTCTCATATTTCCAAGTTAACAAATTATAAAAAATAGATTATCCTCCTTCAAGTTGTAATGTTCCATATTTGGAATTCCACCTAACTTTTCGCAATACAGAATAATTCATATTTTTTACAGATTCTAATAAAGGAAGCTGGATATCCACAAAAATGTTTGTGTCACCTAACTTTTATTTGTAAGTATTTCCAGAATTATGGCATTAAATATAACAATTAACAGTATACTTTATTAACTGTGGCACATAATATGCATATGGTCTACTTAGTAAAAAAGAAGGTCAAAGGTAATAATTACTTATATCTCAATAAGAAAGCCAGAGTAGATGGAAAACCTAAAGTTGTTTGGCAATTCTATCTTGGACCCGAAAATAACATCGAAAAATTATCAGAGAATATATCTGTGTATTTAAAAAATTATGAACCTGAAGTTCATAATTTTGGTCTTCCAATTGCTTTAATGAAAATAGCAGAAAGATTAAACCTGGTCAAAATAATTGATAAGGAGATTAATAAAAGAAATCAGGGATTATCAGTAGGTGAGTATATTCTCATATCAAGTATTAATCGTGCTGTAAAACCAACTAGCAAAGCAAAAATGAAAAAATGGTTTGATTCGACCTATCTTCAAAAAGTATTACCTGAAATTAATACTTATCTTGATTCCAATGCATATACAAACCATTTTGCTTATTTAACAGATGAGAATATTAGTAATATTGAACAAGAATTGAATAAAATGCTAGTCTCAGAGTTCGGAATAGAAATGAAAAACATCTTTTATGATCCAACTAATTATTTTACATTCATTAACCCCAGTGATCAAAAATTACCTAGACATGGTAAATCAAAAGAGGGGCGATATTCACTGAATATAATCAATTTATCACTTTTTTGTACACATGAAGGTATCCCAATCATGCATCGTACCTATGCTGGTAATACTCAGGATGCAGGTCATTTTAAAACAGAATTTCCAAAGTTTGCGAAAAGAATTACATCCATAGGTGGAGATAATTCAACCCTAACTCTTGTTTTTGACAAAGGTAATCTATCAGAGGAGGTATTCAATGAAATTGAAAAGTCAAATATTAATTTTATCTGCTCTATTAGACCATCTACTCAGAAAGATCTTGACTCATTAATAGGTGAAGATTTTGAAATCTTCACCCTACCAAATAAAAGCAAAGTTGGATTAAAGGAATTCAATAGAAAACTCTATAATGAGAGATATAGACTGATTGTGGCCTATAGTCCTAATAGAAATAATTGGAGTAGTGAAATTAAATTTGAGAAAATAGAAAAGAAGGTTAAAGCAGTTCAAGAATTTTTCAAAACTCGATTCAATAAAAATAAATGGCGTGATAAAGAAAATGTCATAAAAAAAATCAAGAGTATTATTAAGAACAAGGAATATTTCAATTACATTGATTATGAAGTAAATGGTGAATGCAGTGAACTAACGTATGATATTAAAATCAAATCTGGTATATTAGAAAAACATCTAGAGGGTCTTGGAAAAAGTTACTTCATGACGAATCGTACTGATTTATCACCAACAGAAATAGTTTGGCTATATCGACAACAATATACAGTTGAACATGCTTTTAAGTATATTAAAAAACCTAATTTTATACAGATTAGACCCATGTATCACCACAAGGACAAGTCAATTCGCGGTCATGTATTCACAGCAGTACTCAGTTTGTTATTAACATCCTTACTTCATAGAGAAGTAAGGATGGAGTATCCAGAAATATCTTTTATGGATACAATCGATTATTTATCAGAGATAGATACTGTCACTGTAAAATTAAAAAATAGATCCATAACAAAACTTGCAAAAATGTCTCCCGAGAGTATGAAATTGAATAAATATTTGAATTTAGAAGAATATCTGTAATTTAAGAAATTTTTATACTAGCTGTGTCACATATATTTTTTCAAATTATTAATATTGAGGTAGTTTTGCCATTAGTTTAAATTATAACTTGGAAATATGAGAAATT
>DAOUUM010000061.1 GCA_030668165.1 Candidatus Heimdallarchaeota archaeon | reverse complement strand
TCTCTGATCTCATACAGAGACCAGATTGCATCTGTACCACAGGATTTCTTCCTTTTTGCTGAATCAGTACGTTTCAATCTAGCACTTGGTAAACCGAGTGCCACGGAGAAAGAGATGTGGGATGTACTTGAACAAGTGGGAATGAGAGCCTATGTAGAAGGCATGCCCAGAAAGCTGGATACCAGTCTCCAGGAAAGAGGAGGCCGGTTATCTACAGGTCAAAGACAGCTACTTGTATTTGCGACTATATTATTGGCCGATCCTAGAATCCTGCTACTTGATGAGGCAACAGCTGCTGTTGATATTTTCAGTGAGTTACAGGTGCAAAAGACTCTTGAGTATGTACTCAAAGGAGATCAACCCCGTACCGCATTTATAATTGCTCACAGACTATCGACCATTAGATCCGCTGATACTATTATCGTGATTGATGATGGGAAAATAGTTGAGCAGGGTACTCATGAGGAATTATTGGCAAACAAAGGTAAGTACTTCAGTTTGGTGCGACACCAAATCGAGATGTCTTTTGTATCCAACTAACCAAACAACTGTAATATTTTTCCATAAATTTTAACAAAACCATTGTCTCTTTCATACTTATTAAAAGAAATAAAAACAAATATCGATTGCCTATATTATTTTAGGCTAGTGTTATTTTTATGGATGTTATGACTGAGAGTACCGAATTGAAGGCCGGAAAAAATGAGGTATTAATTGGAGAAGACGTTTTAACCCGCTATGAGAGGGCAAGGATTATCGGTGCACGTGCCTTACAACTAAGTCAGGGTGCTCCGGTACTAATAGAGGTTGATGATACCAATTTCAGGCATATTGATCTTGCCAAGAGTGAATTAAAAGCCAGAGTTTTACCAATCGGATTGGCAAGGAAATTGCCTTCTAGACACTTTCAAATCATACCAATTCAATATTTAAAGGATAGAGAGTTCATCAATCAAGAAGATTTTTAATTAGAATTTACCGATAATTAATTCAAGGTTTTTACATATCACTGAACACAAATAATGAGAGATCATTGATCCTCTCAAATTCTATTTTGACTCTTTTACCAATTTCAGGATTATCTCCTATGTATCTGCCTAGTACCGGTTTATCTAGAAGATCAATTATTACCACTATTAGGGTATATTGTTCCTTGAAACCGGAGGGTGGTAGATTTACCCTTGTATATGTGCTTGTGTACCCAGATAGTGGGAGCTCGATCCAACTGATATCTGATTTCAAACATTTGTTGCAAAGAATGGGAGAAGGAGGGTAATGAATTTCCTGACATTTATTGCACTGGGTTGAGAATAACTTTCCCTCTTCCATTCCCTTCCAGAATGTCTTGGATACCTCAGATTTCTCTATGTGATATGGGATGCTATCAATTGGCACCATTAAATTAATTTTCGATACAAATTAAATTAATGTATTGCCAAATCAATGAAATTTCTGAATAAATTTCTAAACAGATAAATTGATTAATTCTTCCTTCACATTATGGTCAAAACAGGCGATCTCGTGATGTTCAAAGCCGGACTTTTTGAAATAGAAATTCCCAACAATTATGGCATATTCATCAGGAGGTTCCGTCGAAAGAATAGTAAGGATAATTTTGTTCAATTATATACTATCAAGGGAAATCAAGAAACAAAATCCGTGAATATTAACAAGAAAAGTCTGGGAAGACACATACAACTGAGAGGTGGAGTTCTTCCAGAAGCCAAAGAAACCAGGAAAAGATTGATTGCATGGATCAAGGAGCTATCTGAGATTGATGAGAAAGTCCAAGATGCAGTCACAGTGACCTTAAACGAGAAGAACCTGTGGGAGAAAGTAATTGAGGTAGATCAATCATCAATGGATGAGATGGGAATTGCCAAGATTTGGTATGAGATTCCTTCCGAAGATATCAGTAAAAGTAGATTGAGAAAGATACGTGAGGTACTCGATGAATGCAGACCATATGGCAAGGGTCATTTCGATATCATAGATAAATTATGGCAGCCCATCTCAGTTGAAGAGAAGAAGAAGATAGGTGCTGCAATTGCTAATTATGGTAAGATCCGAAATAAGATGTTTCACATGGTTGAGATGCTAGTGGAGGATTCCGAGGATCCAGAAGAGACTGAGATGGTAAAGACTCCCCTTCCTTGGGATGATATTTCCTTTACAAGCTTTGAGAATGAAATTTTTGAACAATTACAGGGGGTTATGGTATTTTTTGTGGAGAACAATCACTGGTCTCAATTTGGAATGGTTGACAGCCATATATTTGCACTTGATGGCTTTTCAATCCGTTCATTCACATCATTCCTAGCCGAGGACTGGATAAACGAGGGTAGAACATCCTATTCTGATGCTTTTGTCAAATTACTGATAAGAAGTGGTTATTGGACAGATACTGATGCGCTCTATGCCATATCAAAGAGAACCACAAATCTGGCCAAGTACTTTGACTGGGAGACAGAGGAGAGAATTGAGAAATTAGCTGCGGAATACAAGGAACCCAAGGATACCGAGGGTGCATTTGATAATCGCACGGATCTCATGGGACTGGAAAATTACACCATTGATCCCCCCACAGCAAAGGATTTTGATGATGCCATATCACTGGATATCACAGAAGATGGGTACGTACTGTGGGTGCACATTGCTGACGTGGCAAATTATGTGGTAAAGGATTCTAGTCTTGATCTACATGCAAGAAGAAGATCCACATCTGTCTATCTACCCACAAAAACCCTGCCAATGTTACCACATCATCTATCAGATAATTTATGTTCTTTGAGAGAACAGACACCAAGACTTGCAATGTCTGTGGAGATACATTATGATAAATCAGGAAATAAATTGATTGATAAATGCAAGGTGCATAATTCAGTTATACTGGTTACAAAAAATCTCAGTTATGATATTGTGAATACATCGATTGATAATAAAGAAGAACCATTTTACTCCTATCACAAATTCTCACTTTTACTCAATAAACACAGAAAGGGTTTGATGATCAGGACAGATAATCTACGACTGGAGCTGGGTGGTCAGATGTCACTTCAGACAAAAAGTGCCAGCAATTCCACCCAGATGATTGAATCTTTTATGGTTTCTGCAAATGAGACAGTTGCAGAGATTTTACAGAATAATTCACTTCCTGTGGTATACAGAAATCATCCACTTCCTGATAAGATTGATGTGGAGCGATTTAATATGCATGCCAAGGTAATTGGTTTAGAATATGAGATAGAATATCCCGACCTGTTTGATACACCAAAAGAGGATGAGGAAACCAATCTCATGGATCTTTTGAGCCAAAAGGGAGGTAATATATCTTTCAGTCTTGGATCAGGGACAAGTTTTGCAGATAGTTTGAAAGAACAACTAGATGAGAAGAGCGAGGAGGGTGAGCTTGACCTTGGAACCCCAATTGCCAAGGGTCTGGCCCAGTTAACTGAGGATAAGAGGGAGGAGATTTTAAAACCATTCAGAGAGATTTTAAGCATGGTTGAGAACATCAAGGATCGTTACAGCAAGAAATTAGGATATCTTATAGTGCTCAGAACTCTTTCCCGCGCGGTTTATGCAGCTGGTAACATGGGTCATTTTGGATTGGGATCTGCTGCTTACTTACATTTCACATCTCCCATTCGTCGGTATCCAGATATCATTGCACACCGGGTGTGCAAGGCGATGATTGCAGGATCGGAGCTGGTATATGCAGCCGAGGAGATTGATGATGTAGCAGCTCATTGCACGGAACAATCTGAGATTGCTGAGAAACTCGAGAGAACTATAATTGGATCCGGATTCAGTTTCCTGAGTAGAAATCCAGATTATCATGAGAATCGACAGGGAATTGTCACCTCCATTTCTGGTGGTGGTGTATTTGTCACACTTCCAAATGGTATAGAGGCAAGAATACCCCTGCGAAAAATGGCCAGTGGACCAACATTCGTGGATGATTATGATAGTATCTGTTTTCTGGGATCACGAACCGGATTTGAGATTGAAAATGAACTGACTCCTGATAACTGGGAGGATCTGCTCAGAGATGATGCGGATGAGCCAATTCAGATAATTACCCAACTCGGAGATCTGATTACTCTTGAATTCTCAGGTTGGGATCATATTGATGGTAGAGTAGAGGCGATACCAGTAAAAATCAATGATAGACTTATTGAATTGGAGTAATTCATTTATAATATAGTCTGAGACAAGTTTATTATTAATCAAATATAATTTTATTATATGGGTAGAACCGTTAATACCTACAGGAATCGTTTGATTCTTCTCAGAGAGCACCTAAGCTCTCAATTAAAAAATCAGATTGATAAGAAGGCATATCATGACATCTGGGAGAAAATTCACAATTATGCAGCCCCGGCCTCAACATTCCCACATGGAGACACTTTTTTCGTATCCACCTACTGTATTCTGCTCGAACTAAATAGGGAGTTAATCTTATTGGAGAAGGATGTTGAGAAGAGATAGTTATCCCGCCCCCACCTTCTGAGTGTGGATTTTGACACTACTGCCAATCTTGATACTTGACCTATACTGATTAACATATCAACTATTTGAAATTTCAATATTTCATGTACTCATGATAATTGGCAGATTTTTCTAATTATTTCACCATCTGCCAATAACAGTACTCAATATTTATCTTTCAGTAAACAAATAGGAGCTTGAATTGAAGGATCGAGCAAAGCAGATTTATTACCAATGTAATATTTGCAAATCTAAAAGGGAGGTATTGATCAATCTGAGCTATCACGATCGAAAAGCTCGGGGTGGATTAACCTACTACAATGATCATCATGTATGTGAGGAAGGTCATTTTCATCCCCTGGTACTGGCAATAGATAGAAAATTCCAAGTAAGATCCCAGAGTCGTGTAATGGCAAAGAAGAAGAAAACTATTGCAATTCCCATGCCCTCAATTAAACTGGATAACAAGGAATTATTGTACCGAAGGGATATTGTCAAGAGATTCAAATTTATCAAGTTGGTAAATAATGCATCCACAGCCACATTTTATGCAGGTGAGAAGGATAACACCCAGGAAATAATTAAACTAAATGGAGATAATTTTCTATTTGGTGCTGAATATCAACTTTATAATGAAAATCAATCAGATAGAATAAAGAAACTGGTGGTACAGATGCTCAATGCACTCAATCAGGGCAGAACTTATGATTTGAATGCTCTTAGTTCACTTGTAATATTCCTCATCACAGCAATTGGATTGGATGAGAAATATCCGACCTCCCAGATGATGCATGAGATTACTTTTTCATCAACCAGGTACCTGCAATGGGTGAATACATCGGTTGGTGATGAGATTATCACCTATAAGGATGTACTTCCAGAAGAATTGTACAGCCAAATACTCAAGGTATTAGGGTATTTTGAAACAGGAACATTGAGTATTGAGGAAATTTCTGAGAAGACTGAATTGGACCTCAATATCATAACCCAGATGGGCAACAAGCTGATTGAAATAGGATTCTTAAAAGTGATTTATCAAGAATAATTGATTAATTATCCATTTTTATCTGGTGTAGGTAAGAATTTCCATAACATGATATTTGTCAATAACCTAAGTGCAGCAATAAAAAATAATGCATCCCTGATTGCAATATTCAGGTCTCCAGTATGGGCTAGGTATTTGCTCAGTGCATACCCTCCTGCATATGATCCTCCAAAGGTGACTAATCCCCAGAAAAGATTGTAGGTACCCTGGTAATTGCCAGCCTTCTCACTTCCAGCCTGATTTAATATGTATACCTGCAGGGCTGCAAAACCAAGTCCAAAGCCAATCCCAGCAATAAATTGCGGTACAAGTATATGCCACCATTCAGTTGCCACTGCAAATAATAATGGAATCAGAGTAAATGGTAGAAATCCAATAACAACGCTTTTTCGAGGCCCCATCTTATCAATCAGATCTGCCATCTTGAAAGATGCCACTGCCTGGGTAACAGTTGCCATTATTCCTATCCAAGCAACTTGACTGACAGTTGCCACGAGAACATCTGATATGACAATTGGAAAGTAACTCCAAGCAAATGACATTCCAAGCCACCAGATAAGAATAACTATCAAGAACTGTCTGAATTTTTGATCTTTTAAAGGTGTAAATATGGTGGTTTTAGATTTTTTAACAGATCGTTTGATATCGAGATAGAAGAATGATAGAATTACCACCAAACCAAAACTAACAGCGGATATTGCAATGATTAATCTATAATTATCCAGCTCTGAAATATCTAATTGGGGTGAGATCAATGCGTAGGCAACAAGTGAAATGGTTACAAATGCGGCACCCACTCCCATCAATCTACCTACAAAGCCACCTCTTGACTCTCCACTGGTATAATCCGCCTGTGCACCAGCCCAAGCAGGTATAATAATCGACATTCCAAAGGCATTGATTCCAACTGTAAATATAATCTGATTGGGATTTTCGGCAATAACCATGCCCACAGTACTACCAGCAGCTATTATTGAACCAAGAGCCAGAAATAATCTTCTACCATACTTATCTGATGCTTTGCCAAAAATTGGACTGAAAAGGGTTGATCCAACATTTTGCACACTGGTAAGTAACCCCATCTGGATCTCATTTGCACCAAGTTTACGATTATATATCGGTAGAAATTGAAAAGCAAGATTCTGTGCAAAACTGATAAACATCTGAATGCTGATGAACAACCATCTCTTCAATTTGGGCTTATTATTCTCATCTAATTGATCTATGGTCTGATATGTTGATCTGCTTTCAGAGTCTACCATACAATCCTACTAATTCTATAGTTCATAAAACAATTGTTTGTGATAAAACCCAATTTTTAGATAGTATTTTGCATGGGTAAAAGTTTGTCAAAAACTGATTTTTTGGATATTTTCTGATTCAGTAGTATAAATACTGAACTGATCTAGTGTTTATGTTATCTAACCTCATGGGTTGATAATAAAGGACTAGGACAGTTACAGCCTGTCACTTCCAGTAACCTGGAAGTACGGAAAAGACTGAAACAGGCCGAATGCTCGTAAGAGAAGTCCCGTCTATAAGACAAGCTGGTGTAAGACTACTGTGGAAAATCCTCTTGGAAATGCCACAGAGCAATGACCCCCCGGTGAAACGTGGATTACCTGTCTTCGTTGAAAGTTAGGAAACTGGAGAAGCAGGAGAGACGAACCGTTCTGATTAAATCAGGACAACATGGCAAACAACCCTAGACTGGGTGACGGTGACGTCTGGCTGCTGTGGAACGAACACGCAAGAATTTGTCAAAATTCAGGTCATCCTTAAAATTATAGTAAATTTGTAAAGAGCAATTGGTTTTTTTGTATAATTATATATATTAGATTGTTCGTAAGAACAAAAGGGTAATTGTAAATATTTACAAATACGGTTAATTAATAGGAGATTTATATGAGCACTATATTAAAAATTCAAGATTTGAAAAAGTCATTTATTGTGGGTGGTGGTAACGAATACCGTGTTCTCAAGGGAATTGACCTGGAGATGAGAGAAGGCGAATTTTTCGCTCTCATGGGTCCTTCTGGAAGCGGAAAATCGACCCTCCTCAATATTGTGGGTGCATTGATTGATGCCACATCGGGACACGTGATGGTTGATTCGAAAGATCTCACTACTCTTAATGATAATGATTTAACGGATATTCGAAGACATTCCATCGCATGGATTTTTCAGGATTTCAGTCTTATACCTAATCTATCTGCACTGGAGAATGTAATCATTCCCATGAATCTTGCTGGTGAAATAGGTCCAGATGTAGAGGAGAGAGCAATAAAATTATTAGCCCGCGTTGGATTGGAGGAGAGGATGAACCATCTGCCTGATGGTATGAGTGGGGGACAGCAACAAAGAGTAGCTATTGCACGTGCACTGGCCAATCGTCCAAAATTATTGCTGGCAGATGAACCCACTGGTAATCTTGACACCCAGACAGGTCATGAAATTATTGAATTATTCAAAGAACTGGCTGCTGATGGAACAACAATCCTGATGGTAAGTCATGACGTGGCTCTGGCCCACTCCGCACAAAAAGTGTTCATTTTACAGGATGGAATAGTGGAGGAAGAAATCCAAGATCTAAATGGAGGTAAGAATAATGTCAATTAAGGGTAAATTTGAGTGGATTCCACTCACCGTGTATGCAATTTTTAGAAATAAAAGACGTTCCTTTGCAATGATATCTGGTATTGTTCTTGGAGTTATGATCCTATCGGGTATATTCATCTATACAAGTGTGCTAGATCGTCAGAATTTCGAGACCGTGGTTGAATCAGCTGCTTATGAGGTACGATTTGATGTGCTGGATAATGAAACCAGGGACAATCTCAATGAATTAAAAAATATGATTGCTGAGGATCCACGGGCTACTGATGCGACAATAATTGCCAGGGAACCAGGTGATTATATACCGTCAGTGGAGTTTAATTTAGATGGTGAGGATACGAGTGTCGAGACTCCGGATAATGTCCAGGTAAATATGGCGAACATAATTCCCTTATTTGTAGATTCTACATTTGGAGATAGTGTGATTGGACAGAGAGTGGGTGCCGATATGGAGGGTAATTTTGTACTAACAGGAGGAAATAAAACTGTATTGCCCCGAAGTCTTGCAGTCTCCATGAGATTATCTGTTGGAGATATACTTCCCTTAGTCAATGTGACCTATACCAAAATACTGGACTCAATGAACTTCCTGTTTGAGACATCCGAAGGTTATCTAACCAATGTGGAAATAGTTGGCATTTATGATGATGCAACCAGTGATGCTGGTTTATTTGGATCTTTATTCTCGACAAGTGAATTATATTTCTCAACACTCACGCTGCAAAATTACCTCAAACCTATCTACGATGCGATAATAAAGGATGCTGGGATGTTCTTAGCAGTTAAAATCAATGAGGATGAGTTCAGTGTATCTGATCCAGAGGGAATGGTAGAGGAGATTAGTCTATTTATCAATAAAATCTCAAAGGATGCTGAGGCATCGGGTATTGAGGCTGTTGGTAATAATCTGATAAGCTTCCTATTATTACCCTACACGATTACCAGTATATTTGTTACCATATTTGATATTTTACTCGCCCTTCCGGTGGCAATACTCTCAATTTACCTATTATTCTTTGGACTTCAGATGAGTCTTGAGGAGAGGCGCAGGGAAATTGCTATCAAAAAGGTACAGGGAGCTGATACCCGTCAAATCTATAGTGAACTGAGAAATGAATCAATTATTTTATTCATATTTGGTTTTGTGCTTGGTTATATCGGAGGTGTATTTGGTGCTTGGTTGATTTCATCAGCTATTGGATTTATGAGGCTGGATATTGGGAATTTTGAAGATTTTCTTGATTTCTTCATCTTTGATACCACAGCAATTATAATATCGGTAATAGTTGTTGGTGGAATTCTCACCCTGCAAACAATTCGACAGGGTCGTAAATTTATAGAGCAGGAAGTAGCCACATCCGTTCAACAATTTGAGAAGAAAAAGGAAGGATTTTTCAAACGTAATAAAATTGATATGGTTCTACTATTCATAGGTATCCTCAATTTGGTATTATCCCTACTATCCAGTGAATTTGATGTCGATCTCAATCTGAATACATTCTTATCCATTTTGATCCATGGACTTGGCCCCTTCTTCTTATGGATTGGTGGTGCCTTGTATGGTGCAAGAGTGGCAAAATTTGTACCTCTCAAAACTGAAGGTATATTCTTGAATTTCAAACCATTGAAGGATGTTTCCAGAATTATCAGATCTGGATTGAGACGAAGAGGTGAGATTGATAGGTTGGCTGTAATCATTGTACTTACATTATCAATTGCAACACTTGCCTCGGCTCAGGGCCATACAGATCAGTTACATACCATCAGAACCACAGAGTGGGAGATTGGTGCTGACTATCAGGTAAATTTTGGCACAGAGGCAAATCATTCCTCAGTCTTTGATGATATTGATGGTATTGATGATACTCTTGCATTGGGTACATCTGGCAGTATAAGAATATCGAGTGGTAATTATAGAGTTACTGGCTTTGATGTGGATAAGGAATATCAGGCTATGGTGGATGGAGATTCCACCGGTCTGTGGCATGATGATGCTTTTGATGATCTCAGCCCTGAAGAGGGATTGAAATTGCTCAGTGAAGATCATAACGGAGTATTCATGGCATCCAATGCTGCATGGATACTGGATGTAGCCATTGGCGATACGGTTAACCTAAAAATCACTGTTGGTGATCCTTTGGTTGAGGAAACCAGAACTGCTACCATTGCTGATGTAACGATACTAGGTTTCTATGATCACATACCTGGAGGAATTATTGGTCCATCCATAATTTCTTCAGATACCTTGGTTCAGAAAATCCGTGCAACCGCTGATAATACAACTGTAGACGCTTATGTGAATATGGAGCTCAATGCAAGCAGGTATCTTATCAAGACAGCTGCAGGTGAGGATATCATAGGTTCTGAGATAGATGCATTCCATTCT
>DAOUUM010000524.1 GCA_030668165.1 Candidatus Heimdallarchaeota archaeon | reverse complement strand
TCATAAAAGTCTCAATTTCTGCAGAAGTTAGGGTACGTTTATCCATTTTCCTCCTAATTATTCTTGTTACCCCTTCCACTCCTGATGGGATCAGATCTAATTCCTGACCATCTTTTAATTCAAGTTCTTCAATTTTGCTGGGTGAGATTCCAGCAAACCCATTAGGTACATGAGAATCTGTGATTAATCTGAATCCATATGGATAATTTTGTGATATGAGTAATGTTTGAGGTACCAATTCATGCTCTTCTGCAAGTTTTGGATGCATGATGATATAGTTCTGAGGTACACCTTCAATCAGGTGTGGCATTATTTTAAATTTCATTTTTATACCCCTAATTTGAATTCAACATTTTAGCTATTTTTCATTGCTGTAATCGAATTTCATATTTTGTATTTATTTAAATCTTGAACTAATTTATAAAATACTTTCTATTATAATCGATGATTTCGTTTTTATTAGGAAAGAGCATGTTTCAAATTTAGTGATTATGGCAGATCAGAAAGATGGAGAGAGTATTGATCTAATCTCAATAGAAATGAACAATATTGTTCATCATTTATTCGATGCCCTTATTTTTCTGAATAAACTACTCATCAGTACACCTGGTGCATAGATAATGGATTTCATATGAGATTTGTTATAAATCACTATGTCTTAGCGTACGAACTATATTAAACTGCTATACTGAATAATGAAGTAAGTCTTGAAAAGATCCAACAACAATAAAGATGACTTGTAAGTATCTTATAACCTCTTAAATTAGAATTATTTATTTCAGTAAATGAATTTTATATTGATTTATTAATTTATAATAATATTAACTTCTTATTTTCTTCTTTTTAGGAATACAATTGCAGTCATAGGTACTAACATCAAAGCAAGAGCCTCAACGATTGAGTAACCTATAAATCCTACACCAGTGGTAATATCATCAGTACCGTCTCCACCAATATTGGTGTCAACAGCTGCACCTACGGAAGATGATCCTGAGAAAGCGCTTGATGAAGAGTCCTCTGATCCGGATTTTTGTGAGTCCTCTTGAGCTGCAGAATCTGCACTTAGCTCAAAGAATGCACTTGTTCCGGTACCCTGGACATCTAGCTCTACACCTGTGTTAACAGTGGCACCAAGAGAGGAGTCACCATCGACTGTGTAAGTAGCCACTACGGGTGGTAGTGTGGTTCCATCAGTTTTTAGTTTGAAGTTAATATCCACAGTGGTAGATTCACCAGCTGCGAGTGGAATTCCTTTAACTACAACCTGTCCTGGATTGTTTGCTTGAGTACCAAGAACATGATCGACAGACACTAATTCAACATCATCTGTGATGTAGGCCTGTTGAACTTTTACCTCGGTAGCAGCATCTCCAACATTCTTAATTGTGATTGTGTAAGTAAATTCTTCTCCAGCACTCAGATCAAGTCCACCGATGGTGGCATCGCCTGAAATAGCAGTGCTCAATTCAATCATAGGTTCAGGAATAGATGGTTCTGCACCAAACAAAGCAGGTAGGACCAAAGCACCAGATAGTGTTGACATGACCGCATGATCAGTCTCGCCACCAGCTGAGAACTGGGTGATATCCCAATCAAGGAAATCAGGTATTGGTGTTGGTGCTTGACCAACATCGGATGTGAATTCAACGATAGCAAAGACAGTGTGATAACCAAGATAGGTATTTGCAACAGTATCATAATCCACTGATGCAGAACCACCATTTGCAGAAATATCACCTGCCTCAAGAGTGACAATATGATCTACTCTTTCAAATCTCCAATCACGACCAAGAGTTGCATGGAAAAGATGTACTATTACATCCTCAGCAAGAGCATCTCCATTATTTGTCAGATCAACCAGCATATTTACTGGATCTCCAACAGTATAATATTGGGCATCTAATTCAACTGTGGCAGATATGACTGCTTCATCATCAGCAATTTGGATGTTTTGACCATTAGACATTCCAAAGAATGGATATCCAGCTTCATTCTCATATTTGAACACCATACCAATACTACCATATTTATCATTTAGTTCAGCTAAATCCAATATGGGATTATTTGCCATGGGGAATGAGATTGGTCTTCCATCAAATTGCATTGCCTCAAATGCGTATTGCATGAATTCATAGTAATCCTGCTCCACTGAGGTTAATGTTGCATGCGGATAGCCATTAAGAGTATTTTTCTCGAAATGCATAAGTGCAAGTGTATCAGCTGTGGTTGGTACTTCATGAACAGCGAACGATAAGGT
>DAOUUM010000385.1 GCA_030668165.1 Candidatus Heimdallarchaeota archaeon | reverse complement strand
TAAGACCGCATTCGAATTTCCAGACATTGCTGAACCTGTAATCTCACCAGAACATCATGGAAAACCTATGATACTAACCTGGGGTTCAGATCTATCAGCTGTGGAAATTTCTGAACGCACTCTAGAAATGGCAGATCGAGTGACTAAAGGATTATCTGATCTAAAGCCGATTGAACCAGTAATACTCACCGAAGAAGGAAGGTCTGAATTAATTCAAGCACGGGATAAATTGATTGAGCAGATTAAGGATCTTGTGGTAATCGCAAATAATGAAGAGTTTCAGGAAGGTGCAAATCAGGTAGTGAATGTTTTACAATCAATAGATTTGAAGATTGACTCTTATGCAGATATTCTCAGAAAAATTATGAGAGAAACATGGGAACCTCTACAACATATGCAATTGACCATAGTACTAGAGAAAAATGTTCATAAGAAACTAATTGAACTCAAGAAATTAGCAAAAAACCTAGAAAATATTGCTAGAGGTAGGATGATACTCTATGATGGAACTGCTTTTAGTTTATCCAGATTTAGCCCAGCCGAATCACTTGCTGCACTGAAACCAATTCCCATTAAAGAGAAAATAGAAAGAAAGATGGATATTAAATACTTCTGCACAGTCTGTTCCCGGGTCTTTGATATCCCTGAAGATGAGAAAGTTCAGATACTCAAATCAGATGATGCGACCAAGATGGAGCATCCTGAACATCATGGAATGGAGATGGAAATCAGAATAATTGAACTTGATTGATATCAAAGAATAAATCTATCAATCAAAATTTTAAATTAAATTAAATTAAATTAATTTTATTTCATTTTTGTACCCTGGATTGCTTCTTTGATCATTCTCTCCCTTTCATACTTTAATTGCTTCTGTTTTCCCATAATCTGATTATACAGGTTAACATCCTGCTGATGAAGTCCCTGCAACTGTTGTGCCACCCAATTAATGGGTTGAATCATGGATCTCTGTACATTTTGCACATCGCGCAGTGCCTTTTGGATTCTATTACGAGATCGCATATCTGAGAAGAAATTATCAAAGGCAACATCCCAGAAAAATGATCCCTGCTCCACATTTACATGCGGGATACGTGGTAATTGTGGTAATTCAAAATATGCTCTCTCCAGACTGCGATATCCAGCTTGTAATACATTTCTTGAATCAGCCATCTTGGAGTGCTTTGCACTATCAGCAAAATAACCCCCTCCAAAAAAGGTATCATAGGTGGAAAGAGAACGAGCACCATCAAGGAGGTTGATAGCTCTTTGGAAATGCTGCTGTGCAGAATTTAACTGATCTCTTGCAATATTGTATTTATTTTTCTCTATTGTTATAGGACCTCTCTGGGCAATTAATCGTTGTATATCAGTTTCAATTGCATCCTCCACAGGATCACTCACCCCCTCACAGGCCTCGTGGATCAGATCATCGAGATGTTTTTCTAATTTCACCTTCTGATTGAATTGTGACCTTATCTGATTATACTGCTCCACTGCTATACTGACCATGCTATCCAATTTCTGCAGATCTTGGATTGCCCCCTCTTTTTTATTCAAAGCATCAAAATATTCAGCCTCTTCTTTTTTGAGCTGCTTGTCTCTATCTCCCTTTACCCTTGCCTTGAATGAGGTCCAAGTAAATTTTTTCAGTTTCTCAATATCCTTGTGTTCTTTGTTGGTAATCCAGGTTTGCTGATCAAAGACCTTTTTAGCATTATTTCTCTGATTTTTTATATTATTTAGATACACCTGTTGTTGATTCAACTGCTCACCTACCCCTTCAAACCGGGTGAGAGATGAAACCAATTGTTGGTACTGTTCCAGATAGGTTCCGCTGATTCCTGACGTCTCAACCTTTTGAGTATTGATCTTTAAATTGAATCCACATTCTGAACAGAAAGTGGCCTCTTCATCAGTAATCTCATCTGAGCATGCTGGACATGTTTTTACCATATCAATACCGGGTAGTTTCAAATATTTAAGATAAATCTTCTCATATCATTCTTCTGGGACAAATTCACCCGAGAAAACAGACCTGATCTCGGTTGTTTTTGCATCTACCAGTGTATCAATCTTTGATTTCCATAGTTTGCAAGCTTTTTCCAAACGTTCCATATTCTCGGATCCAAAAGTGTAGATGTGTAGTGACAACCACAGCTGTGTTTTCTCCCTTATTATTTTCTTCGGATGACTCTTATAATTGAATTCAGGGAATTCTTTCATTACCAACTCGGTGAATGGTATAATCTGTGTCTCTCCCACATTGTAAACCTCAAAACCGAGCTCAATTATATCTCTGCTCCCAAATCTATCTTGCAAAAGGGGAATGGCCACCTCTTTTAATATGGCCATCATCTCTCTGGGAACTCCTGGAAGTGATATGGACAATACCCCGTTATGATGCAACAATACTCCTGGTGCGGTTCCGGCAGAATTTTTGAGTGGAATTGATCCCCGGGGCATTTTACCCATTTTTTTAACCATACTCGGCATATCTCGACCAATTTTATTATATCTCTCAGTTATCATACTCATTGCCTGATCATTATCAACCAGTTCAAGATCCAATGCCCTTGATAGATTCTCTATCTGAATATCATCATGAGTTGGTCCAAGTCCTCCTGTCAGTACCACAATATCTGGATGACGTGAGAAAACCTCCCTTATAGTAGTGATGATCTCCTCTGGTAAATCTCGAATGGTGGTGTGCCGAATAACATCAATACCAATCTTGGTCAACTCCAGTGATATCTTGGTAGCATTTGAATTAACAGTTCTACCTATGGTAAGCTCATTTCCCAGTGCAATAATTTCAGCTGTTGGAGTTTCCATTGAATTTGATTACATTATTCCTTTTTTTTAATTTTCTAAATAAGTAGGAATTTTTTATCTAATTATTTGTATTTTTTAGGTTAATTAATTAATCTCCGCCTAGTTCCTCTTATTACAATTAATGAAATTATCAACCCTCCAAATAAAGGATAGAAGGGAGCATCGACAAATCCTATTCCGAATCCTATTCCCTCACCCTGAATAACTCTAAGATAATGATCCCCTCCTGATCCAACCTCTTTAAGAATTAGTAATCCGGTTACAACATCCCATTGGTAAATTACAGAATGAGTTCCATTGTATGTGCCAGAATATGTAGCTAAATTTTCCGTGATTGATGTGTCTATTACTTTGGTATGTGTCAAATTTTCAATAAATTCAGTGTGTTCAAAGAAATAATCGAAAAAGGATTGTTCATCAATCTGTGTTGGTAAAATAAGTAAATGATATTCTAATCCACCTTCATAATCATCGTCGGTAGTTTCATTTAATGATGGGGAACCTACTACCATGTCTCCCTCGATTGTCATGTGATAATATAAAGTATTGTTATAGAAAAAATCGAATTCTGAGGGTTCATATTGAATTATTACCATGATCCCCCCATCTTCTATGTTTATTCCCCCTAT
>DAOUUM010000288.1 GCA_030668165.1 Candidatus Heimdallarchaeota archaeon | reverse complement strand
CTCAATAATATTATTCTGGGTTAATTCCAATATTTTAAGGGAAACTAATTTGCAAATACTCCCTGGCAATAATTTTATACTATTCCAGCTCAGATTCAAGATTTCCAGTTTACTAAGCTGAGAGAAACTATCTGGTAAATGATTTATAATATTTCTATCCAATCTAAGAACAATCAAATCAGTCAATACATTGATTTTAACTGGGATAGTTTTAATTGAATTATGGTTCAGGTTTAATACTTTTAAATTAGTTAATTTTGAAATATCAAAGGATATCTCTTGGATTTGATTGTGACTCAGATCTAAAAATTCTAAATTGATCATCTCAGAGAGTGAGCGTGGCAACCATGTAATCCTATTCTTAGATAAATCAAATTTGACCAGTTTGTGGAGTATATTTATTTCAACAGGTAATTTATCAATCTGATTGTTAGAAATATCCAGTTCCCTTAAATTCGTCAAAGATAACAAACCTGGGGGAAATTCATCCAATTTGGCATCTTTTAATTTAATTTTCAACAAATAGGGAAGGTATTCAAGATTCAGAGGAATGATATTATGATCGATAATATCACGAGACACAAAATTAACAGTTGTAATTTTGATTTTACTAAATGATTTTGGTAAATTATAATTTTCATATGATATCCGAGATAGATCAAGGTGATAAGTATTATCCGTTTTTAATCTCAGTCTTCGGAGCAGTTCGGAGGTTGATAGCTCAATATCATTAAGAATCCGGAATTCAAATGATATTTCTGATAAAACCTCCATGAATGACATTTTCTATAATAATATTGTAGAATTAAGTAAATAAAGTTATTCAGAATAATGTAGGCAGGAAATGTTACCATCAACACGCGCTGATAACGAAGCATATGTTGGGAATATATATTTTATTGAATGCGACTATATCATCTGAAAATTGTACATTTTTCACATTATGATTAAACTTTGAATTTTCCTTTTTTCTTAATAATTATCACAGCAGCAGCAACTCCACCACCTACAACCACAACTGCGCCCCCAATTACCAGTCCATTTTCTAGTCCTGTTAGGTTCTGGGTGGCATTCTCATAAGATATTGTGTACAAATCTGATTTGTTTTGTATTCCAGAATCATCTGATGCAATTATTTGGAAGATTATTATCCCTTCCTTATCAATCACCAAAATATCAAAGTAGTAAATGCCCAAAGTTTCATTAAACAGCATATCTGCTACTTCGAATTCATCTTCTAACTCAAATTTGTAACTAATGGTTACGTTTACCACCTGTCCATCATCAGTAATTACTGCAATTATCCGGTAGTAATTCAAATCTTCAAGATCTCTTGTTTCATTGAAATAAGTCTCATCAACTACGATTAGAGGTCCTTGCGCATTACTGAACAATGCAAAATATTCTATAGTTCTGTTGTTTAGTCCAACAATGTCTATTGCCTTGATGAAGTATGATAGATTACCATTTTCACTTAGTAGTGGTATGTCTGCAAAATAGGTATTAGAAACATCATGTTCCATGAGTTGAATAAGCCAAGCATCTTCATCATCAAATCTGTAGTAGAATTCCACTGATTGTATGCCACCCATATCAGAAACATCTACACTAACTCTCACAGTATATGCTCCTTCAGCATCCAAGGGGCTGGCCAAGGGAGAGAATATAATAACTGGAGCCAGTCCATCAACATAATACTGAAACATTGTACTGTTGACAATATTGTAAAATAGATCTATAGATTGGATGTAGAACATAACTTGAGTGTCATTATTTGGAGCAGGGATAATTGCCTCATAGGTGAATCCAAATGGAAGATCATAGTCTACTAAATCAATTTGGAACCATTCTAGAGTTCCCACGTACAATTCACTGAAATCCTCAATTATGAGTGTGAAATTAGAATCTACAAAATAAGATTTGTCAATGCCTAATTCAAGCAAATCAACTTCTACAACAATTGCACCCACAACATATTCTCTGTCAAAAACCAGGTAGTCTTGACCTCCAACATTAATCCATACACGAACATCTGTAGATAAATCATGAACAATTACAAATGAAAGGAAGGCCTTTTGGAATAGTTCATTTGTGGTTTGGTTTACTGTAAGTTTTGCATATGATAATTCACTGTTATTGATATACAAAGGAAGAGGAATGAAATCATCAAAGTCAAAATTTTCAATTGGTATCTCATTGTAGGTGATAGTGTTGGGAGTGGATTTGTCCCAACTCACTCCTCCATCATAGCTGTAATACAGACTTGCATCTTGCAATCCACTAATATCTTCAACATCATATAGTATACTTACATCCGTAGTGTTTGTGATGAGAGATGGGTATATTAATATATTATCTATCACTGGACCTTCACCATCCAGATAGAAGCTATTCAATCTAGTCTTACCAGTATTATTAAGAAAATCGGTGACCTCAAAATAATAATCAACAAATCCTGTTTCATTTATTGCTGGGAAAGTTGCATTGAAAGTTATTGGAGTTACATTGGGAAGAGTATTGCTCATATTTTGCATACTAATGCTAATGTAATCTGAGCTCGAAGGAATTGAGTACCACAGATTTGCTGATTGAATTCCTGAATCATCAGAGAATGTTGCCTCAATATACGTTTCAACCTCTGGATGGGAAGAGTTTACCACAGGCGTTCTAGTATCAAATAAAATTGAAACTAGTGTGGGTAATATATTATCAATTATAACTGTATCTAAAATCGAGCCATTGTATCCAGGAAGCCCCCCAACAATATCTGTTGCATTAACCATTATCTCTAGATTTGGATCTTCAGTTCCAAATTGTTGAATTGTGATATTTTGTGTATAAATTGCAGTGTAATTTGAGGTGGTGTTAAAGTGTACTAGAGTTATTGAACTCCAAATCTCACTGCTTTGCAATTTATAATATGCGATAACACTACTTGGATTTAGAGTCGTTATATTATCATTCTCTGTTACAGTCACATTGATTAACAGTAATTCATCTCCTCCCACAACACTTGCTAAATTATTGAAAGCCACGGTTGGTGCATCATTCATCAGGAAATTATACGAAGGTGATGTACTCATATTTCCTGTAGTATCATAAGTTGATACATAATAAGTAACAAAGGTTGGATCAATAGATGCTGGAATAACACCCTCATAATGATCCTGCTCAATTTGCAAAAAGTTAAACCTGGGGTTACTTACATCATTGATGACAGAATCATAGGCAACTACAAAAACCCTAAATCCTGCATAATTATTCCCAGTCCATGTTGGAAGAAGCAACGGAGTAGTAGTACAACAAACTCCTCCAAATTCAACCTCTAGGTCCCAAGCATTAGTAGTAATGTTTTTGGTTTCAATTCTGTAATAAACAACACCATTACCACCTGTAGGTTCAAAATCAATAGCAAGGTAACTCATTTGTCCTTCTAACACATGTTCTGCAAATCTATAGTTGGTAGGAACTTCTACTTCTTGACCAAATGATGTGTAATATCCTGTTCTTTGCATTTGGTAATTAATTTCACTCAAAATGGACACTCCTGGATTAGACACCATGCTGGTATTATACAAGGTATCGTTGAAGGTATCATATGTCCAAAATAATGTTGCATTATCGATACCTTCTGCATCATAAATGGGGGCAGATACCATTACATCATCATTGCTTCCTGGATTGGTTATATCTGTAACTAATTCATCTATTAATGGATCAGAAATACTAATTTGATCAATGCTAATTGAATCAGTATTCGAGAAAAATGGTCTCGAGTTGCTGATTGTTGATTCTTCGGTTACAGGCTGATCGCTTATTGTAACAGTTAATCCTGAGAATAATAATAAAAATATACTAAAAATTAGTTGTAAGTGACGTTTATTCACAGGGATTATATTCCCATTTATAATATAAATATACGCTATTTTTATATTAAAAGTGCATTTTGAAAAATATAATTGGTATCGGATTCGAGTGGATAATTCATTTTATCCAAGATTTATACTAACAAAATTTTATTCTCTATCGATTCTAGTTATTTCAATAATCATACATTGAATTCTTTATAATTTAATTAGGTAAATAAAGTTATTCAGAATAATGTAGGCAGGAAATGTCAACACGCGCTGATCTTAGTATTTTGTTTGTGAAATCATATCATCCCCTCAGTAAATTACAATAAAGTATGTTTGTAAGGTGAACCTGTGACCATCAGGCTCAATTGCGATCATATCACTGTAATTGAGGATCGATGTGACATAGACAAATGCAACAATGAATGCTTGAGTATATGCCCAGTTAATAAGAGAAGTCCTGATTCTCCTGCAATTATTATTGAGGGGAAAGCTTGGATCGATCAGGTTACCTGTGTGGGTTGTGGCAAGTGTATAAACGCATGTCCCATTGATGCTATTCATGGAGTGCAGTTCGAGTCGCAGAGCGAATACAATCCACCAGTGATTGATAATCCTGTGGATTTGGAATTGTGGTTCAAAGAACCCTACATCGTG
>DAOUUM010000469.1 GCA_030668165.1 Candidatus Heimdallarchaeota archaeon | reverse complement strand
TTATTTTATCAATATTGAACCAAAAAGCCCAAGTCATATCATGTATCATGCGATTTCACGTCTCTAATAACCAAAAATTGTGACTTCTAAGAGATACGTCCACATATATTTATTAAGAAGAGTTTAATAACAATGAGCCAATTAGTTTACTAATAACTGGTTGATACCATGTATACACGAAGAAGATTTTTAGAGCTTAGTTTGATAATGATTTTATTTATTTCATTATCAATGAGTCCTAGCTTTTTCTCGTCTGCCGATTCAACCCAGACCCTGTGGACGGGGGACTGGTTGCAATATGACGGTGAGAATGAAGAAGTTAGATGGGATTGGTTCGAATCTGGTCTCTACAATGCGTCATTTGAATCTGATGATGAGCTGATGCACTACGAGTGGAACGAGAGAGATGAAGCAATCATTGGCGAGAGTATTGCTGATATTAACATACTCCGAGATGTTGGCAACCATGATACAGTGTTGTTGATAGATTCTGAATTTGAGAGTCTAGCAGGATCCTACTTTGAGGAAAACTCCTCAGTGTATGATCTATACAAAGTACCCGATCATTGGGATAACAGAACCTGGTACGAGGATATGTCTGGTTTCTATGGTGAAGACAGTCACGATGAATTCACCTGGTCCAATGCTACATATGCAGTATTCTTCCCAGGAATGATTGGTGATGAATTTGCATTTTATTTTGACATATTTGGACCCAAGGATGGGGATCAACCCCCACCACCAAAATTGGGATTGGCACAGGATGATCCAATGTTTATGGATCCCAATATATTTGTAGGCTTGGATGATCGTACAGTAGTCGAAGGTACCGGTGATTATGTCATAAATGGAGCAGTCCAAACTCTTGATACTATTACCATCATAGCCCAGTATTCTGTTGAAAACACCACAAACGAGATTAGGGGATTTGACTTTGGTCCCGAATTGGGTAATGCTCACGTTGAGATGAATGTGACAGCCTATCTGGATGTCTACAACTATTACGAGTATGTCTACGATGCAGCAACAGGAATTCCTCTAGAAATGTATGAGGAAAATGTGTTCTCAGTGGTTTTTGAGGCATTCAATACAGATTGGACCCTAACTTTTCCAGATATGCCATCATTACAGGTTGGCCTAAATTTCACTGGTGACATGTTCAATAGCATGGTCAGATCCAATGAATTATCACAGGCTGATGCATTCTATGGAGAGGTAAGACCCTCCTCAATTGGTGATAACCGAATTGAAGAAGGTGATTTCCTAGGTCTCGATATGTATACCTACCAAGAATCCAATGTCGTAATGACTGTTGGAGAAGGTGGATCATTCACTGATCACCGAGACATGGAAGCTGATGGATGGATGGATCTTGAGGTATATAGACATGTACCGGGTGCATTCTCAGCTTCAATCCATGGTTGGACTGGTTATGATGAGAATTGGTCTAGCACAGATCCAAGTGGATACACTGAAAGTGGTTCCTTCCACTGGGATGAGGAGCAATTCGATCTGTTCCAAGCTTTTAGCAACGACACTTTTGAAGTAGCTCCTTGGTTCCCTGAAGATGAGAACATGTATTTTGAGGATGGTTTTTCCATGTTCTTTGAATTCCTTAATTACAGTGTTTCAACCGAGTATGTGACTCTAAATATTAATGATAGAGAATATGTGCTCGAAGCCGAGAGGTACACCACATTCTACAGTGGTGCTGCCACAGGAAATATCTGGGTACCAGAAATGAATACTGATCTCGATTATGATGCTGAGGGAATTTTAGAGGTATCTTTCGTCTATGATAGATGGGAGAATGACGGTGGTTTCCTGTATACCTATCAAGAATTGTTCATCGAAGCAGATCTAAGTGGAGAGATGTGGATCCAGACTCCTGAGAGTCCCGAGCCATACCTGGTTGATGTAACCGGATCGATGGATATGTACCAGGAAGAGGATGTCAGTATAGACACTCATTCCACAGCTTATCAATCAGTACAGATTGATATACCTGATGTACCAGTTGATGACACAACAACAACCACTGATAGCAGCGATACAACAACTAATGATTCTGATCCAGAAGGACCAGATCTAGATTTACCATTACCTATATCACCTGTTCCTGTATTCACCGCAATGATTATTGCTGCTGTTGTAATCAGAAGAAAGAAATAATTGAAAAATAATTAATATAAAAAAAATAATTAAAAAATTTAATTCAATTTACTATATTCAAATTTCGTATAATTGGGGCTATACGACATTGATAAATGGTTTAATTATTATATTTTATTAGTTTTGTTGATCTTCAAATCCCAGTTTCCAAGCCCTATATGGTTCTAATATCTCTCTCTTGATTTTATTTTTCAATTTACTCAAAGGCAATCTACCAAAGAGACCCATTCTTCTTGGAGCCTCAAATGTACCGTTTTGTGTTTCCAGCAGAAAATTCAGTTCGTAAGTATTACCGAAGATATTCTTTCTTACCTTTTGAAAATTTGCTAAAACCCTCAATATGCTTTCTGGGATTTTGTTATCAGTAATATATATGAAAACAAGGAAATCCTGTAGGGTTTTAAAGAATGAAGCCTTATGCTTCAAGATTTTTTCTCTTTCAAAGGCCAGAACTATTGCATGTTCTATGGTCAAGTTTGAGGGAATGATT
>DAOUUM010000256.1 GCA_030668165.1 Candidatus Heimdallarchaeota archaeon | reverse complement strand
GCAGAGGGGAGAATAATGATTCCTTGGTCATCAGTAAAAAGTTGAACAAATGCTTGTAGCCTTGCTTTGGCACCATTGACACTTCTTAAGGTATAGGCAGGATGTTCATGACTCAATACAACTATATCAGCATCAATATCTCTGTCCACGTGCCCATGAAAAATGAAGATGCTTATATCTGAATTCTCTAGACGTACAGAATCTGTGATCCTTATACTTGGTGGATCGATCACAGATAATGCAAAATCAAGATATTCATCATGATTTCCCCTGATAAAATGAATCTCGAGACTTTCAGAAATAGATTTTGAGAAGAGATATCTCAATTCTACCATCTCCTGTTTTAACAGATCTTTTGAGTTATGTTTGATATCTCCATTGAGAATTATTTTAGAAATTTTTAATTCTGAAACATACAAATACAACAGATCTATTATTGATTTAGATGCTGAACTTACAAATGATACTCCATTTCCTGGATGATTGAATATTCCAGCCTCCTGACCGAGATGCAGATCACCCAGTACAAGAGCAGAGTGTGAACGAATGTATAGAAATGGCGTACCCTCTATTATATAGATTTCCTTCTCCAATTTATAAAGATCTATTTCTTTCATCTAATCAATATCGGTTAATCTGCCAGAGTGATATTCAAACTTGATCTGTTTGCCTGTGAGTTGAGCTTTGGTCTTAATATTAACAATCTCGACCTGTTGCAGGGGATTTTCATAACTTGGATCCTCGACACGGGAAACTCGTAGAGTACCATCTACCATATGTTCAATTGCTCTCACAAATATTGGATCATGCGCATCTGAATTCAATGATATCAGGGTAGTGGTGTTTTCTAATTTATCCATGGCCCTTCTCGTTTGAAGAAAAGAAAACGCCTGGTTCGAATGACTGATGGTATGGATAATATTTGAGAAACTAAGAATAGCACCACGTATTCCTGTATTCAGTCCTTTTTGCACATGAAGTAAAGATTGACGTATTCCCTCGTTCACTTCCCTAGGATCAGAGATATCTGCTAATTTTAATATTCCGAGACCCTCTGAATCTGCGTCCATGATCGCAGAGCTCAACCCCGTTTGGAATGAACCACTAAATCCATCTATAAATCTAAGTCTTCTGTTCTTGATTTCAATCTCTGGATTCCTGCCAAAATTCTGAAAGATCCTCTTGTAGTAATCAAAAGTCTGTTCAGTTGAAAGAAGGTAGGTATAATCCATTTTTTGCAATCCGTTGGCCAAGAATGAGAGAACAAATGGATCTGCATCCGCACCAATTGTCTGTTCAATGATATAAGTAGCCCCTTGTTCTAATCCGCCATCCAGTGCAGAATCTAGAGATGGAAGACCGAATTTACAAACATTGGAGGCTTGAGTCCTAATACCAAACACGTGTAATCATTGTTCCTAATGCGTCAATTATATTAAATGTTGACGGCAAACTATGGGAATTTGTTTAAAATATGAGGCGTAAGTGATTCCCATTTCTTTTTTCAGATATAAATAGGCATCCATCACTAGTTTAAATATGGTTATCACTATATTTCTTATGTCATCGAGTGTGCTTGATGATTTGGATGGATATTACTTACCTAAAATCGATCCCAAATTCATTCCGATATACAGTAGTGTCAAATCAAAGATTAATAGTAATCACGAGATCAGTGTGACAAATATTGACAACGATTATATCAGAGTGATTAAAAGATCAATCAGCGTGTTATTCTCCCTTGCTGTGAACAAGAGGATGAACATTCAATTTTTTACATATCAAATAAATCATGATGTTGATCCTGAATTACTAAAAAGCCTAAAATTCTTTTTAAATGCAATAAATTTGACTTTGAGAATGTTTGATAATTTGATTAATGTTGTATTAGTTATTTAATTCTAGTTATCTCTTCTTTTAAGTGGTAAGATAGCCATTAATGTGAGGAACCCAAATATCCCAGCAATTGGGAATGCTGTGGTCTCAGTAGGAGTCGAAGAGGGAGTTGTTGAACTTGACGTTGTTGAACTTGATGTTGTTGAACTTGATGTTGTTAGCTCCAAGGGTGACTTAAGTATTACTAGTGGTTCAGGACAGTTTACTGGTTGATCCCTAATATTGATATTGAATATGGGTTTATCTATGGTACTAGTACTAGCTTCGGTGTTTAATGTAGAAGATGTCGAATCATTTACAATATTTGACATTTCACCAGCACCAAGATAATTATATGCTCTCACGCGATAATACAGTGGAATTTTGGTAGTTGATACCGTTATGTTTAGGGATGTCTTTGTACTATAATGATGCCATTCACTACCACCTTCTGAATATGAACGATAAATTCGATAATACTCAATCGGGTATCCACCTTCATCATCAACATTCCATTCCAATAGATAATCTCCACTTTCCAACTTTGTGGAAGTAAGAACAGGAGCTGATGGTTTGGAAAGAACTCCATATGATGTATTGATATAAACTTGATTGGATAACACGCTTTCATGCTCTAATAAATCCGTTGCAGATACATCATAGATATATATAACATTGGACCCATATTCATAATCATCAACAAAAGAGGTAGTTCCGTTTTCAAGATCAATTATTAAACAATCATTCCTATAAACACTATACTTGTAAAAATCAGCATCTTGATTCGCATCCCAAGAAATGGTTGCATATTCGGTTTGAACATCCACCTGAACATGTCCCACAGGCAGTGGGGGCGTTATATCTATTTCATCGTAATGTAAATTAAACACTCCAGTCATGGGGAAGTGATCAGAACCTGAAATTGCAGGTTCATAAAAATCAAGTGAGGTTGAGCTAACCAGAGAGTTGTATAATGGCTCATTGATAAATATATTATCCAATCTAGATATGTAAAGAGAATCGATATATGTGTAACCAGGTGAATAGGGATTAAGATAACGGTACATGTCTAAGAACTCATGTTGAGTAGAACCCATTTCATGCGAACTATTCAATAACATATCAACTGGTTCATTACCTAGATCACTATTTTCATCAAGAAATGCTTCATCTTCAGGAGATTCTGAGTTGAAATCTCCGGTAAAAATAATTGGAACATCTCCGAGGGAATCAAAATGATTGATCATCCCTTCCATCTCTTTCATTCTTGCAGAAAACCCACCGGCACAACAGGTGAGATGCACAGTATATATATATATATTAAGACCATTAACCTCTATTACAACCTCTAGCAGTTCATGGTTTAAGTTGTGTTGTGAACCATCGTCCAAGATTACTGCCGGATATGCATTGGCATCTACAATTGGATATCTTGAAAGAATAGCTTGTCCATCTGTTAAGCTATCTGCATTAAAGGTATATCCCTCATAAGGGATCTCATCTGGGAACCTTGCATTAATTTCATCCACAGCAGTATTAAATGTCTCACCAGGAACCCATCTACCCGATTCAACTAGAGCCACCACATCTGCATTCTCAACGTCTAGCACACCTGTCCAGTCATCACCAACCTCACCACCTTGGATATTATAGTTTAATAACTTGAATATTCCTGGATAGTCTGGATCATCTGCAGTGTTTAATTCAATACCTGAATCATTAGAAATCACTGGAGAAGAAACATATAATGAAAAAATAAGTATACTTAAAATCAGTATTTGATTAAATCGTTTAATTATTGTCATATTCCTTAATCTTGGTATTTTACAGAATGACTTAAACTTAGTCGAAATAGTAATGATTATTGCATATTATTGAGGAGTACTAATCCTCTACTTGGTTCTCTTAATAATATGGTACCCATGCTTTGTCTTGACAAGATCACTGATCTGACCCACATTCAATGCGAAAGCAGCCTTCTCAAATGCTTTGTCCATCTTACCCCGTCCAAATTCACCCAGATTACCACCTTTCTTACGTGAAGTGCAAGTGGAATGATTTCTTGCAAGTTCAGCAAAATCCTTGCCTTCTTCAAGCATTCCCTTGATTTGTAGAGCTTTACCGTGTTTATCTACCAGTATATGGGACGCCTTGATTTTATTTACCATGATTGGAAAAGATTTTGGAAATATAATAGATATTCCATTCTTATTTGCCCCATTGACATGAATCACTTATTTCTTGAAAATTGCGGATAGCATAGATTATACGACATGAACCATGACAATCTTCATGACAGCAACGATATTCAATGAACCACTATTATTACACAAACTAAGAATTTTACCTGTACAAAGCCTATAATCAAATTGTATATTTTCGACAACCTCTCTATATATCTTTATATATTCAAAATTGCATATTATTATTGAGCGGTCGCCCTCGGGTGACAAGTAGGAAGATGGTAGCCCTCGGGTCACTCACTCCTACATTTTTTTTCTTAAATTTTACGTTATTTGATATTGTCATGTTATACTAAATAAAGGTGAACACCTAACATAACAAGGGAAATATCATGATTCCTAACTCACAATAGGAGGTTTCAAGAATATATCTTATTTATGTAGATGAGTCAGGTCAAGCTACCTGGAATAATTTAAAGGAGGATTTTGTGCTAGGGTGTGTAATTGTGCATGAAAACAAATGGAGAACTATTGAAAATAAAGTCATACAATTGAAGATTGATATTTTTCCTGATTACGATCCTATATCATGGGAGTTACATGCGTCGGAGATTATGGATGGAAGAGGAGTTTTCAAACCACTTAAGCCAAACGAAAGATACGAAATAATGAATAGGACCTATCAGTTGATAGGACAATTAGATTTAAATTTAGTTGGCATTGTGCTGAAAAAGTCTCGATATCGAAAACAGGTAAATCTTGAGGAGTGGGCATTCAGTTTCCTATTTGAACGGCTATGTAAATTTCTAGAGAAGAAGAACACTATTGGTGTTGATGATCAGGGTTTGATTTTGATAGATTCAGTAAATAGGGCCTTCGATAATAAGAGAAGAGCCCATATAAGGGAATTCATGGAAAAGGGAACATATTATAATCAAAACCAATATCTCATAGAGGATCCTGTTTTTGTGAGCTCTCAATATCGACATATGAGTCAGCT
>DAOUUM010000528.1 GCA_030668165.1 Candidatus Heimdallarchaeota archaeon | reverse complement strand
TAACGATTCGCACTGCGACTCCCACGCGAAGTCCATTAGCTTCCCAGATCTTTTCCAGACCGTGACCGCTCTACTGGATCGAAGCGAACAAGAATTCCCATTCCTTCCTCCATCAATCCCTCGTCCAGTAATCATCCTGCTTGCTATCCTCCAGGGTGTTGCATAAATATCTCATTCTACACTCTGAGGATTTGATATAATCCATCATATAACTCAGCTGATCGATTTTATATTTCCTCACTTCATCGATAATCTTTGTATTCAATTTTGGATTATCATACATTAATTTGTAATAGGTGGTGGATTTAGTCCTCTCTATCTTTTCAACAAATCCTCCCTCGATAAGATCTACTAGTGCAAGAAGAATTGTGTTTTTACTGCTCTTTCTAGAATTTCCAAATATCTGTTTTGATAAACTGAATGCTGTGCTTGGTCCCTCAAGAAACTCTAAAATGGAGTTTTCAATATCTGAGAGATCAGCACCTTCTTTGATCTTACTGAATTTAGTAGGTTCTCTGTGGTACTCAGTTTCATGGTCAACTATTTTCTGATCCTGCAGATCATTGATGATATTATTGACTGCGGTCTCCTCCATATCCATGGATGAGGAAATTGCAAAGGACTTGCTCTTAGGATTATTCTGAAGAAAGGAAATTACATCATGATACTTTTCATTAGGGGGTTTTGCAACACCGATAAAGTAATTATGTAGACGCATATCATCCATATTCCACAAGAGGTATATCTCAGATAGCTTCCCATCTCTTCCTGCTCTGCCTATTTCCTGATAATAATGCAATGGGGAGGCTGGAAATTGAGTATGAATGATAAACCTGAAATCTGCTTTGTCTATTCCCATACCAAAGGCGTTTGTTGATACCACACATTTGTACTCATTACTAATCACTGCCTTTTCCACATCGGATCTGTTGGATATTTTCGAGTGATAATACGTATTGGAAACATTTATCTCTGTCAAGTAGTGTGAGATTGATTCTGCATCTGCTTTGGTTCCTGTGAACACAATACCAGTTCCTATTATTTTTCGGACCAGATATCCTATGGTGGCAAGTTTCTCCATGGTACTGGATGTATTTATCACCTGCAACCTCAGATTATCCCGATAGAGAGAACCTCTAATTGTCTCAAAATCTCCGATCTGCCCTCTGATATCCATCTCTGTACGATAATTAGCTGTTGCGGTAAGTGCAATAACTGGTGTGTCAGTGAAACTGAGGGTAATACTGGCAATTTTCTTGTATGCAGGTCGAAAGTCATGACCCCATACACTGATACAATGAGCCTCATCAATCACAATCAGTGAAATCTTTATGTTATCAATCAGATCCCTCCAGTTCCAGCTATTCTGTCTCTCAGGAGCGATATATAGTAATTTGATCTCGTTGTTTTTTACTGAATTTATTATCTGATTATTCTCCTCGAGTGAGTTATCAGAATTGATACATGCGGCTGGAACCCCTCTTTGGTTCAGAAAATTAATCTGATCTCTCATAAGTGCTATCAAAGGTGAGAAAACTAGGGTGATACCATCAAAAAACGTGGCTGGTAGCTGGTAGCAAAGTGATTTACCATAACCTGTCTTCTTAATTGCTAATACTGATTCTTTGGCAAAAACCTTGCGAATTATCTCCCACTGTCCATCCAAAAAATCTGGAAAGCCAAACAATTCATTCAATCTGATCAATGATCGTTCCTTGGTAATCACTGATATATCAATTCAATCAAGATATTTAAGTCTCTAAACAGAGATAAATACAAATGAATTATTTTATGGATTTGTCTGTGGTAACCATCGAATTGGTGAATCCTCAATAGATATCTTGAATTCTCGATATTCTTCATCGTCCATATCGGACCATAATACCTTGTCTTCAATCCAGGAAGAAAGCTGAGAGGACAATTTTTCACTGCAAATTCTATTTATGACATCCCCAAAACTCTCATTAGGGAGCTTTAATTTGGATAGGAACGCATAAACATCATTAGTTATCGAGATAGTTTTAGATGCCATCACATCTATATATGTAGACGATGTACTTGAAATTTATGGAAATTCTCAGAATTTCTGTTGTACTTTCATCTAATAGATGTTCTTCCCGTGATTTAAACAATATTCCCATTCCCTCCTCTAAAATTTATATTAACTGTGGACAGCAGATGATGAATTATTTAACAAAATCTGTTATTGGACTTGAGTACATGAAATATTAAAATTTCAAATACTTATT
>DAOUUM010000089.1 GCA_030668165.1 Candidatus Heimdallarchaeota archaeon | reverse complement strand
TACTTGTGTTATAAAAAATCGAGAATAATGAACGTGCAGCAAGAAGGTCATTGTGTAGTATTCCTGTCTGTCGCTCTAGTTTGAAACGATCAGCAAGCTTGATTACAGCATTTAATGCTTGTAATTCCCAGTCACGGGTTGCGAGCATGTCTTTGGGAAAAATAGATTCCATATTGATTTATTTTCTAATTATTGTAAAACTGTATTGTAATGTAACAATTTCATTGGAATTATTTTATATGAAAAATGTTCTAACTTTTGATTATTTTATGCAGATTAATTCCTTCGTCTTTTGTAGATCATTGCTACAGAAATGGCCACAACAGCAACTGAGATGGTGAACCCAGGTGTCACTACCTCATCAGAGGTTGTTGGCGTGGTTGGAACACTTGTTGGAGTTGTTGTTGGAGTTGTTGTTGTATCAGATGTATCTGTGGTATCGGTATCTGATGGTGGAGTGTATGGTGCGGGAATGCTGACCACCACCGATTCAATATTGGATATATACAGATAATCTATTGAATCAACTGCAACAACACCATAGTAGTAGGTACCATTGAGCAGATCAGAATCTGTGTACTGGCTAGAAGTTAATCCTATTGCAATTATATCAACATCATTAATGCTTGTCTCATCAATCATAGATGTGTGTCTGATCACAGTCCAGTTCACCACACCTGCATCATCGTTCCAGTCAAGTATAACACTGCCATTGTCAGATGGATCGGGATCAATTGTATTCAATACAGGATCATTCAGGAAATTCCATCCCTTCAGTGGCATATCATGATAGTAATAATAGGGTGTGTATCTGATGTCAAAATCGCTTAAAGAACCATTAGCTAACAACCAATGATGGCTATTTGGAAAAACAGCTGTAAGAGTGCCATATCCACCGATAAGCAGACCAAGATCGGTATTCTGTTCATAGCCCTCTAATTCGCTTTTTGGTATTTTGAATTCAAACATTCTGTGATCACTTGCATTATTTTGGGAAGGTCCAAAGCTCCGGGCCATATCAAAATTATTGATAGTGGAGTAGGGATACCTAATCGCACCATTCCCCAAGATTGAAACTGGCGTATGCTTAAATACCATAAAAAAGCTGTCAAAATTTGTTTTAAATGGTACATCATTCACTCCGATATATGAAAATAATACTGTATCATCCTGGGTATAATTATCCCTGGATCCTTCAATGCCTTCTGTCCATTCATACGAGGTTCCTGTGTTGATAGGCATGGTCTGTTTTGGATTGTCGAGTAATAAATGGCCTGTACTGTTACGAACAGTGTAATAATGTTCACTTATGGTTACATTGTTTGATATTCGTGAATTGATTCCCATCGCTAGTGATTCATCAACGTACATATCAGTAAATAAATCAAAATATTCACTTATTGTAACCTCGATATCCAATCTGTAAACGTAATGTGTTCCATTCCAGACAGAAGTCATGGTTGCAGGGTTGGAATCCGATCCCGAATTCACATCATCGATCGTACCCTCAAAAGTTCCCTCAATATCAACAAATCCACTTAAGGTCTTTATCCCAAATCCAGCGAATTGTTCAAAACCAGCGGTATAATTAAAATATGGCATTACTTGATTGTTATCCACGTCAAATATTAATGATTCCATGCCTTCATTCAATGCATCATGCCATATTTGATCTCGGAGCATAAAATCCAGATCATCAATAACAGTTTCATTTGTATTCAACCATAAGCCAACCCATTCACCAGCCTCATCATTGGTCTGGTCACTTACCAGATCTAACGCGATGTATACATTATCCCTATCCTCGGTCAGGTACATGTAATTGTAGCCATCATAGTTCTCAGGATCTGCATCCATATACCATTTGGTGATATTTACTGAGTTATCCCATTCTCCAGAAGATATAATACCATCAATTAGGATTGGATCAGGGTATAGATATGATATGTTGTTTATTCCTATCTCATCAATATCCGCATCAGGATTATAGCTGCCTGTCTGGGGGATCATTGATGAAATCATTAGTGCAAAAATTAAAACAATAGTTATTCGAATTAAGTTTATGATTATCACTTCCTAACAAATTTTGTGTGATAGGTCGATTAATGGTATACTTATTATATTTATTTCCAATATTTTTGATTTTTGAATATTAATAACTCCATTTTCATTTCTAATCCGAAAAATTTCGAAATATCGAATGCATTTCGCTTACTCTATTCCATACTTTTTCGGCTAATTCCATTGATTTCTCATGAATGGCTCTCTCATCGATATTTTTAATTTTATGATCCAGCATTCTGATCTCTCCGTTGATAATGGTGGAGTGAACAGGCTCATTGATAACTCCAAACATGAAATGTCCAGCAGTATTATCCGGTGTAATCGGTGTTTTGGGTCTGTAATCTGAGATTATGATATCAGCCTTGAAATCAGGCATTAATTTACCAAGATCAACGCCGGTTAATTTCTTCATTATTACAGGATTCTGATTTATCAGTGCATTGTATGGCTCGATGAATCCAACGATATTGTTCTTCTGATGATGTTTCAACAGCAATGGTCCCACCATCACCTCAGCCTTCATATCAGCACTCATACCATCTGTCCCCAATCCTGGATTAACACCATTTTCCAGCATCTTGTCAAAATTCATCATTCCCACGGCATTGTTCATGTTAGATCTTGGCTGGTGCGTGATGTTGATATCATGTTTCTTCATAATTCCATAATCCACATCCTCAAGATGAATGCCATGGGCCAGAACTGATTTTGAGTTCAACAGATCATGAGCCTCAAATCGCTGAAGTACAGTCTTATCAAAATTCTCCCTGGCATGGTCCATATCTGCCTTTCCCTCTGCCACATGCACATGAATACCAGTATCCAGCTCTTTGACAATATTTGTTGCATGATCAAGAGAATCATTACTGACTGTGAATGAGGCATGAAGACCCAACAATCCAGAGAACAGATCATCAGACTTAGTTTTCCTGATATAGTTCTCATTTTCCTTCAATCCCAACTCAGCTCCTTCCTGGCCATTCCTATCTGTGACCTCATAACACAGACTGGATCTAACACCTAATTGTCTACCTGCCCTCTCGATCTCATCAAGACTGCCAGTTATGTATGCGGGACTGGCATGATGATCAATAACTGTGGTGGTCCCACTTCTGACTGCCTGAATATATCCAAGTAATGCTGAGTAGTACACATCCTCCTTGAACAGAGCTCTGTCCAGCTTCCACCATAAATTCTCAAGCACGTTTACAAAGCCAGGTGGGAATGGTTCCAAAGATATACCGGTTGCAAATGCACTGTAAAAATGCATGTGACCGTTGATAAGTCCTGGCATAACCACCCTGCCATCGGCATCGATCTCATGTTCAACTTGTCCATACTTATTGGAAATATCCTCAGTTGAGCCAATCTCAACTATCTTATCATTTTCATAATAAATTGCCCCATCTTTGTACACTCTGTTTTTATCATCATTTGTGATAATATATCCATTCTTAATTATTGAATTCATGTTAAATCTTTCCTTAAAACCCACCCTTGAGTTTTGTCTTACGAATACTCAGAAATCGTGAAAATATAATAAATTTTCTCAAAAATTATAATAATAGTATTAAGATGGTAGAGAAAATAACACAATACAGAGATGAAAACAAATGTCAAGCATAGATGATATTATTGATAAGACCCCCATGGGGATGTATTTACAGGATGCACATCCTATCAGGGACGGTATAAAATATGCACAACTAGCAGAGAAGTTGGGATTCGATTCTGTATGGCAGGCTGAGAGCAGGTTGGCCCGAGAATCCACCATACCACTGGCAGCCATGGCTGCAGTGACCGAGAAGATAAAACTTGGTACCGGTGTTGCAAGTATGTGGACCAGAAATGTTGGATTACTAGGAGCCACCTTTAATACTATGAATGAGCTTGCTCCTGGTAGATTTATTGCCGGACTAGGTGCCTGGTGGGAGCCCCTGGCATCCAAAGTGGGTGTAAAAAGAAAAAAATCTCTTAAAATAATGAGAGAGATTGTAACCAATCTGCAAAAACTGCTAAACATGGAGAATGTTACCTTCGATGGTGAATTTGTACAGTTTGATGGTGTGGAACTAGATATTGTACATGGTGAGAGGAAGAAAGTTCCCGTACCAGTTTACATTGGTGCAACAGGACCAAAGATGCTACAATTATCTGGTGAGATTGCAGATGGTGTGTTGCTAAACTACCTGGTTTCCCCTCATTACAATAAAAATGCCATGAAACAATTACAGATTGGACTTGATAAATCTGGACGTAAGATGGAGGATCTGGACAGACCCCAATTGGTTGTTGTCAGTCTGGATGAGGATGCCGATAAGGCAATTCAGAGAGCCAAGGAACTGGTTACACAGTATCTTGGTCAGCAACCCCACATTGGAAAGGCAAGCGGTGTAAGCCAGGATCTACTTGATGAGGTTGGTCGAATTCTCACATGGCCAGCAAAACCTGAAGACATCAAGAAAGCTATGGAGGTTGTACCTGACGAGATTGTACAGCTGGTAGCAGCTGCAGGAACCGAAGAGGATTGCAAAGCCAAGGTTGTTGAATACATCAAGGATGGGGCAACCAGTCCAATCATGTATCCCCTTGGACCAGATCCAGAAAAGATGATCAGAGCATTTGCCAAAAACGATTAGATAATAATTAAATCAAGTATAACAAGTGGAATCCCAATATTGAATTCGTTAACTACATTAGATAATTACTGCTAGATTTGAATACTTTTATATCTTAGAAATCATGAAAATAATATGCTGAAACATGATCGACCTTAGTATGAATGAATCACAATTAGTCAACACGATCAAACGTGCCCAGGAAATGAATATTATAATTCCTACATTTGAACAGATGAAACATCCAGAGAAGATTCCAGATGATATTAAAGCCAAGTTGGCTGATGTCGGATTATGGGATGTTAATCCACTTAATCTTTTTAGAATTTCATGGAAGAATGAGAATAAAGAGCATGGCGGAGGCTTTCAGAAACTTCCCAATTATATAGAACTTCCCTCCTCACTTACTGGTGTTGATGCCAGAATTTTAGTATTAGTTGGAAGATGGTTCCCCACAGGAGCTCATAAAGTAGGTGCCGCATTTGGTTGTCTGGTACCCAGATTGGTTACTGGTCAATTTGATCCCACCAAACACGAGGCTGTATGGCCATCAACAGGAAACTACTGTCGAGGTGGAGCATGGGATTCACAATTACTGGGTTGCAAATCAATAGCTATCCTACCTGAAGAGATGAGCAAAGAACGTTTTGATTGGTTATCAACTGTTGCTGGAGAGGTCATCAAGACACCTGGTTCAGAATCAAACGTGAAAGAGATCTATGACAAGTGTCATGAACTAACTGCTGAGAGAGGAGATGATATAATGATCTTCAACCAGTTTGCAGAGTTTGGAAATCACTTGTGGCATTACGAGATCACTGGTGATGCAATAGAAGAGGTTCTGGAGCATGAAATGGGACCAAACGATCAATTCTTTGGAAGCTGTTTCACCACTGGTTCTGCTGGTACTATTGGAGCAGGAGATTATCTGAAGGTTAAATATCCAACCTCAAAAGTAATTGCCGGTGAGGCTGTGCAATGCCCAACCCTGTTATCAAATGGTTATGGTGCACACAGAATCGAGGGTATCGGTGACAAACATGTACCATGGATTCATAATATGAGAAATACTGATATGATTATTGCCATTGATGACAATGACACAATCGACCTTATTCGATTATTCAATGAACCTGAGGGCAGAAATCTGCTCAAAGAACATGGTATACCTGCAGAGCTTGTTGATCAATTAGATGTTCTTGGAATATCATCAATTGCCAATATCCTGATGTGCATTAAGGCAGCCAAATTTTATGAACTTGATAAGAATGATGTTCTCGTAACAGTTGCAACTGATTCTATGGATCTTTACGGATCACGATTAGCTGAACTGGAAGCAGATAAAGGTAAATACACCCACGAGAATGCATCAGTTGATTATGCGACCTCACTTAAGGGACTCAAAACCGATAATATGCTTGAATTAGGCTATCAGGAAAAACAGAGAATTCATCATCTTAAATACTACACCTGGATTGAACAACAGGGAATGGAACTTGATGAACTCAATGCACAATGGTATGATTACCGCACCTACTGGCCTTCTATCCACGAATCTGTCGGGGCAATTGACGAGAAGATTCGTCAGTTCAATGAAAGAGTAGGTCTACTTTAGTATTTATTGTCTAATATTTCGTATAAATTAATATCATGAAATAATTTTTAATTTTCTTCTCTTCTTAACCATAATCACAATTAAGTAAATAATTAGTAACATAATACCCGTATATACCAGTGATAGGTTAGTACTCAAAGCTCCCTCGATTAAGTAATTTTCCGCGAGATAAATGAAAGGCCATTGATCTGGTGCAAGGCTGGAGGTAAAAATCGCTGTCATATCATAGTCAGGGAATACCATAATCATCTGACCTCCATATCCCTGGGCAGTAAAAAGATCCAAACTGGGATATACCCACCATTGATATCCATACTTGGTGAAATCATTGACAGCTATATGGGCAGTACTCGAATCCTTAACCCAGTCTTCGCTAATTATCTCTCGACCATCCCAAGTCCCATTGCGAAGATACAATAACCCGATTTTTGCCATATCAAGTACATTCATGTGGAGTCCCACACCTCCCTTTTGCAGATCATTATAGTCCACGAACCAGGTGTCAATATCAATTCCCAGTGGTTCAAATAAATATGTATTTGCAAAATCCAGAGTTGTCATATTCGTTACTCGATTAATAATTGCAGAAAGCAGGTGTGAAGTACCTGTATTATAATTCCAGATTGTACCTGGTTCTGCCACCATTGGCTGGTTAAGCACATATTCAATGGGATTAAGGCTATTAGTCAAATGAATGAAATTATTCTCAGGTGAGGAATCAGATTCGTTCCATTCCAATCCTGAAGCCATAATTAACAAATGCTCTATTGTAATACTTTCTTTTTGACTACTCACATTACTTATTACAATATCAGTAAAAAATGGTAGTACTTTCATATTAACTGATTCTAGGTATCCCTCTTTGATTGCAATTCCAATCAGGGTCGCTGTGATACTTTTTGTCGCAGAAAACAAATGATGTTGCGTTTCAGCATCATAATCCATTTTATAGTGCTCATAACATAAAAATCCATTTTTCACAATCACCATGCTATTAATATCCCAATCGGTACTCTCTATATCCTCAATCATCAGATCTGCTTGTTCTTGACTATGCCCCTGATAGTTTAGATTTGAACGACTCCATTTTTCTGTTGGCCAATTTGGATAATTTAACTGATAATATGTAACCCCAATTAATATTATAATCAAAATAAGTGAAAGGATTTTGTACTGTCTTTTCATCACAATCTAGGTATATTAGGGCTATGGATATATATAAAAATTATAGTTGTGGCCATTTTCTTTGGGATTATTCAGTATTCAACAATGAGATAATTAGAGAATATAATACTGGAATATTTCACATTATACTACTCTTTTTACAACATATTATAATACACGAAAATCGTGTATTTATTTGTGGCTACTAAAACTTTATCTATCTCAGAAGATGCATATCTCAACTTGATTCACCTAAAAAAGGAAGGTGAATCTTTTAGTCAATTAATTTTAAGATTAACATCAAAGAAGGGAGATCCAGAAACTATTTTAGATACAATTAAATTTCTTCAATCTCAAAATAAAGGGGAAATGGATGATTTAGCTGATAATATTGAGGAAGTCTATAAAATCAGGAAATCAAGAAAATTAAGGAAAGTAACGTTATGAACTATTTGGCTGATACAGATTTTTTAATAGATCTTTATAGGCAAAAAAAGGACGCTATGGCTTTGCTTCAATCAAAAATTGATGGGAAAACAAAATTTTTCACTTCTACCATCAATGTGGCTGAATTGTTTGAAGGAGCTTATAAGTCAGATAATGTCAATAAATCCCTATCGAATGTGAATTTATTACTTCAATCATTTGAGATTATTGATTTTTCATTTGAACATGCAAAATACTTTGGTGAGTTAATATCTAGATTAAAAGGCAATGAAATTGGAGATATGGATACTCTAATAGCATCAATCTCACTATCTGAGAACTTGACTATAATTACGAATAACATTAAGCATTTCAATAGGACTGGAGTTAATACTTTAACTTGGAAACATTGATCATTTCAACACTCCAGCAATAAACATCCCTCATAAAGAGTTAAGAAAATAAAAGATTAAATATTTTCAATTTATTTGAATTTCATGCCATTCGCAACACACTTGCATTGCCGTTGTGAGAGATTTATAGCAAGATATACAAATTTGGATATTTTGCCAACTCAATTATAAAATTCCTCAGAATTACTTCTAAGGCCTTCATGTTTCTCAGATACAGCCCTCATCATCTGGTTGATCAAATGATCCCCATCAGAAGGTCTTATGTATTCTCCACACGCATTTAACGTCTCTGTCCAACTATCAGCGACGGATGGATTTATCCGGTACAACAATCCATATATTTTAAGGTTCAAAGCTGCATTCTCATCTCTATCAATTATCAATCCACAATGATCACACCTGTATGTTCTGTCAGATAATGACAATTCATCATTTTTATTCCAGCATCCGGAGCATAGTCTGGATGAGGGAAAGAATCTTGGTGCCACAATCAGTTGTGCTCCATACCAGCTGGATTTGTATTCTAGCTGTCTTCTCAACTCTCCCCAGCCAACATCAGCAATTGCCCTTGATAATTTGCGATTCTTAATCATTCCCTTTACATTCAGATCCTCAATCACTATGGTCTCATAGCTTCTCACCAGATATGTGGTTAATTTGTTAAGGGTATCATTTCTGATATATTTT
>DAOUUM010000565.1 GCA_030668165.1 Candidatus Heimdallarchaeota archaeon | reverse complement strand
TTCTCTGCGGTTAATGCAAACTCATTTATAATTATAGAAGCAGACGGAGTTAGTGATGCTACTGATTTTGATATTAATAGTTGCTCTCTTAAACTATTATCTACTGGTAAATAAGGATATCTAGGCTATATTGAAGACTAAATAAGTTTGCAATAATTTGGTGATTGATAGAATTTATCAATTTGCATTTTTCCTAATTATTCAAAACTCTCCATCTCATCATAATCATTAATTTCACTTTCCTCAAATATCTCATCCATTAATCCTTCAAATGAAGACAGGTTCTCATCTTCCTCACCAATCTCCTCATCACGCTTCTCATCAATCCCTTTGCAATTGAGACACTCAATTTTCATATCACCACTCCAAATCTCAATTGTTGCAGCAAAACTCCCATTTGGGAAGATCTGCTCGTCGCAACCCTCATTATCACAGGTCCATATTGGAAGCTCCTTCATACCAGCATCAATTTCATATACCACATTTGCAGGCTTCTTACCCATATGAACTGTATCTCAAGAAAGAATATAAAGGTTAAGTATTGCAGAAATTTTAAGTTGTGTGTATTCCCATTCTGATTTCAGATAATATCTCATCAATTTTCCCCATCCCTGCTCTAAAATTTATATTAAATAACTCAATCGTATATTCATGCGGGTCGAGCGAGTTAAAATATCCGGTTTCCGATCAATCAGAGAGATTGATACAACAATAACCCAAAATCTTGCCCTAGTGGGTGAGAATTCATCAGGCAAATCAACTATTCTGCAGGCAATTCATCTCCTGCTTTCATCCAATTTCAAAGCAGATGAACTTGATTTTCACAAGGTAACACCTCACAACTATGAGGAAATACTGATAGAATGCAGTTTCTCAGAATTCACCACCTTGGAGAAAACATCGATTGAGGAGCTGTTTGGTCCCACCGGATCAACATTGACCATTGCCAAGAGGGCATATCTTGATACGATGAAATTTATCCCTGAGATAAAATTACCTGAGTACAGCAACAGATTACTGGATCCATCCTATCCCAGTGGTTCGACCAAGAAGGAGTATCAGGAAGCAGTGGAGAATGGGGACCTGCCCGAATACATTCTGGGTGAGAAGGCAAATATCTCAGATATCAAATCAGGTATCAAACGATACATAAGTGAGAATCTTGATAATCTTGAACTCAAGGGTCATAAGACAAGCACAATGGGCCAGACAGATTTCAAAAAATTACTTGAGATACTACCAGAAGCACTCTACGTACCTGCATTTGATGCCATAGATAAACAGGTGAGATACACCAGGAGCAATATACTCGGAAAACTCCTGGATAAGATATTTGTCGATCTGAGAGAGTCAAAGAATACTGATTTTAGCATGATGGAGAGACAGATTAACAACCTCACAGCCAAATTCAAAACGGGTAGCAAGAGCAGGATAGAGAATATACACAAGCTGGAATCGCAGCTTAGTGGTTATGTCACCGATATATTACCCGAATCAAAGGCTCAGATCACCTTTGACCTGCCACCCATAGAGAAACTCATGCAGAACTATTTCCAGATCAAACTGGATGATGGGGTGATCACACCGGTGGATAAGAAGGGACACGGGGCACAGAGAACCCTGATATGGGCATTGCTGCGTACCTACCTCGATAATCTCAGTGAGAAGGACAGCTCAAATGTACTCTTCCTGGTTGAGGAACCCGAGCTATATCTGCATCCCCAGGCCCAGCGAGTAATGCTGGGAGTACTCAATAAACTATCCAATAAAGATCAGGTTATCTATAGTACCCACTCACCAGTGTTCATACC
>DAOUUM010000276.1 GCA_030668165.1 Candidatus Heimdallarchaeota archaeon | reverse complement strand
TTTCTTAGAAAATTCAGCTATCGCGGATATGAGGGAGAGATTGAAGCCCGTTGGAAAAGAGTTATGCAAATAATTAAATTTGAGGTGGTTAGTACCTGGCATCGAAGTCGATTTGGCAAGGTACTGATGATAATGACTCTTATTACCAGTTTTATTGGGGTGATTGCTGCGGTATCCATCAATGCTGGTGCTGATGAATCAACCTATCGCGATGCATTAAATGGATTTATTGCAGATTACTTTAATCTGGGAGATAATATCATCAAGGCAAGCAGTGTACCCACATCGATTGATTTTTCGATGAATGTGGGAATTTTATTAATCATTCTTTTTGGAATTGCTGGATCCGGATTGCTTGCTGATGACAAGCAGGGCAAAGTGATAGAGATCTATCTATCCAGATTACAGAAACGTGAGTATGTTATGGGTAAGATACTCTCAATTATAGTCTACATCAACCTGTTTGTAATGATCCCACTACTCGTTATGGGTATTTTATTTGTGCAGGGATTGGGACAAAATCATTGGGAATACATGGGTTTTTATCTTGGAATAATTGCTCTATCTCTCATAATTTCATTATTACTGGGTCTGAGCATTCTGACGCTGTCCGCATTTGTTGAGAAGAGATCCTACGCATCAATGATATACTTTCTTGTATTCCTTATTCTGACCATTGTTGGATTTGGATTGGATACGGCATCAAATATAGAATCAAATGAATTGATCCTTCTCATCAACCCATCTAGTCTGATAGTATTGCTCGCATTCATATGTCTGGGTGATTTTAACCTGGGTATAATTGATTGGAGTTCTGGCACGGCAAGGGATCTGATTCTAAACGATGGTACTGGACTGGAATACTGGCACGTGCTTGGACTTACATTTTTACTGATAGGCCTAATGTCTCTGGTTCTGGGATACAAAATCAGAAGATTAACCTCGGAGGAATTATAATGTCTAATGATAAAATTATTGCTAGAATTGATAATGCAACTAAGATGTATGGGGAAGTAGTTGCGGTTAGCGAGGCTAATTTCTCCATAGAGAAAGGTAAGATAATTGGTTTTTTGGGTCCAAATGGATCAGGTAAAACCACAGCCATACGAATGTTGTTGGGTCTGCTCAAACCACAATCTGGTGAAGTCAGCCTATTTGGAAAGAACCCCTTCACTAACTCAAGTGCACGGCATTTAATCGGATATATATCTGAAAATGGCAATCACCCCAAGTGGTTAAAAGCCAGGGATTATCTTATATCAATGGCCAGATTTCACATGGATAAAAAATCTGCAATTATTCGTGATGATGAGGTGCTCACAGAGATAGGTCTGAAAGCTGAAGGAAACAAGCAAATACGAAAATTCAGCAAGGGAATGAAGCAGAGGATCAAGATTGGACAAGCACTGCTACATAAACCTGCATTGGTGATTGCAGATGAGCCATTCAATGGTCTGGATCCTGTGGTGCGCAGAGATCTCTATACCCTTTTCAAAAAATATCAGTCTGAATACAATACCACATTCTTCATCTCATCTCATATTTTGTTTGAGATGGAGAAGATGGCTGAGAAAATAATTCTACTCTACAAGGGCAGGACTATCGCTCAGGGATCGCCATTAAGGATAAGGGAGATGATTGAGGATCAACCTCATTCCATCCAGATATCAGTTGATAGACCAAGGGAACTATCTACCATGGTGGTTAATCATGCAGATCGAGACTTAATATCCCAGTTAATCTTCAAAAAGGATAGCAGATCTGATGATGAACAGATAGTTGCCTTGACTCATAAACCCAGGCAATTTTATGACCTGATCACTGATCTTGTGGTGGATAATAAATTCAAGGTCAAGGAGATGCGATCAACGGATGAAGGGCTTGAGAGCCTCTTCAATTCATTAACTGAGGGATGAAATTATGACGGAAACAAAATTAAATTCAATAGAATATATAAATGACGTAATTAAGGATAAAACTGCAATAGAATTGGTCTCTGATCAATCCTGCAAGTTAGTACAATCTGTGAGGATTGGTTTGAAAACCATATTCAAGGGTAAAAAATGGTTGATCTATGTATTCATCTGTATGTTCATGTTATCTATACTGATGGTATTTGATGGTTTTTCATATTCAGATCCCATGGGGTCATATCTCTACTTCACATTTGAGAACTACTTTCCATTTATCTTCGTATTCGGATGCCTTATTTTGAGTCTACCAATCTCAGCTGATGAGATAACAGATAAGATGATTGATGGCTATCTGGTTAGATCAATGAAGAGAGAGACCTTTTGGTTATCCAGATGGATAGTGATCAATATTGTTGTATTCGTACTCAATGCATTGATCTCCCTGGTATATTATACATATTTCACACTATTTGCTGATCAGGGATTTGAGGAAGCCTTCACCTCCAATGTTGGTGTTTATTTTGATATGTTGTTACTAATTTTTGCAGGCACTATTATCTACAGTGGTCTGTTCCTATTTGTAGGAATGATAGGAAATAGAGGATTTACCTTCGGTATATTCCTTGCCATTTTCGAACCATTATTCCTTGGTATGCTATTCATGAGAAACAGTCCATATATTCCCCAGACAAATGTGATGAGAATTGCGAGTGTGTTGTTTGAAAAGGATATAAGTAGCTGGATATATGTGCCAGCCTCTGTTATTTCAATCCAGTACGCTTGGAGTTATACCGCAATATTCATGCTGCTTGTGCTGATATCTGGTGGATTGTATTTGAGAAGACGAGAATTCAATTAATCAATAAAAAATGACATCAAAACAACATTTGATAATTTTAAGGTGATTAGCCCATATTTCTCAATAAAGACTTTATCAAAGTTATATAGGATCAATACTGAGATCTAGTTGATTTTCAAGATGGAGAGATCAATAAAAATTGCCTGGTTTGACCAAACCTATTGGGCCAACATAGATTTAGCCTGTACGATATACTGTTTGATGCGGCTCTGTTCAATACGCTCACTTAGCTCTGCATTTGATGCTAGAAGTTTCTTCCACCTGACTAGCTCACTCTTGAGCTCAAAATCTTCCTTCTCCACCAGCGGGATAAGGTGATGGATTTCCTTGTCCTGTGCAATTTGATTTGCATGATCTATCTCTTCCTGTGCCTGTGTGAGATGTCCCTGTATCAGAAATAGTTTGGATCTCATCAGGTGTGAGTTAATCATCAAAATGTATGATTTCTGTTCCTGGGCCTTTGAATGCAATTTCTCTATCAATCCCTCCACCTCACTGAGAACTTCCTGCTCACCATATGCACTCAGTTCTACGAATAGTAATTCAAGATAGCTCAACAGAGCATCAATGTAGTAACGAAACTCAACATTACTGGCATCAACCAGCTGTTTTAGCAATTCCTGAGCCTTGACCTTCTCAGTTATGCGGGTGCTATTTTTGAGAACCATGGCATTTGCCAGCAGTTTGAGATGAGTGGAGGACATCAGAATATCATTATCTTTTAACTCTGGAAAATCACTGAGACGTGCCTTGGCTGATACGAGGTCCTTCTTATCAATGTGGCATTCAATTAGCCTGTAACGTGTTAAAGCAACATGATACAGTTTATAGGCATAATCATACTCCTCAATTCTTGGAAATAGACTTTCCAACAGATCTATGGCCTCATCAGTGCGTCCAAGCTTCCTCAGAGTGAATGCTTTGGCAATCAGGGCCGAAACCAGGGTCCCCTTTTGGATGATACTAAGTTCTCCCTCACAGTATGTTAAGGCCTCATTTATTAGTTCAAGACTTTTGTCCAGCTCACCATACAAAACACTTATAGCACTTTCAAGGACCAGGTTCAAAGCACAGTTATTTTTGTATGTAGGTCCCCTGTTTTCCTTCTCCCAGAGTATCCCCTTTGCTAAATATTGAGATGCCAATTTATAATTACCTCTCTTGTAATATATTAACGTAAGCATTCCATATACTGAACCTATAGTTTCTGAATTCGATTTTTCATGTGATTCGAACAACTCTTGTGTGCATTCAAATCCCTCATCAAAATCCCCATGGTTATAATAGACATAAGAAAGCTCCCACAAAATTAATGGAACTGCATGCATGAGCCCTTTTTGTTGCAAAATCTCCTTGCATTCCAATAGTAATCCAACTGCTTCATCGAATGAATCGGTGATCTGGGCTATTCTGAATATTATCGCCAGATACATGTTGGAGTTTTTGGGGTACTCATCTGCCTTATTCGATAGGATCTGCCGGGCTTTCTCTCTGCCGTGTTTTTTTTCTAATAGGGTTGAGAGCACATCAATGTGTATTGAGAGCTCTTCAAAATCAAATTTTTCTATATTTTCGAGGACCAATTCCATTATCTCAATACCCTCATCAAATCTTTTCATGTGCAGAAATATTTGCCCCTGCCGGGTGTATACCGGGGTAAGATCAATATGATCTGGATTTATATCTTGCATCAGTGAAATCGCTTTATCTATTGCCTCGGCTGCGATCTGCCCTGAGTCCTCGATCACACTGGCAATCAATCTGTAGTACCAGACATGGTAAATTGGAAAGGGGGAATCTAGAAGAGTACTCTTTAATATGCGAAATCGCTTGGGATCAGGTTTTTTGAGAATGAAACCATCACGAATAGATTTGGACAGTAGAAACAGAGGAATCCAGTAATCAAGATCCTGCTTCTCAATCATAAAATCAAATATTAGCTCTGCATCATCCAG
>DAOUUM010000018.1 GCA_030668165.1 Candidatus Heimdallarchaeota archaeon | reverse complement strand
TGGGAGATGCATATTCAATGAATCAAATACTGATGTTATCATGATAAAAGGTAGTAATATTATAAATGCATTTATTGCCAAGAATATATTAATTGCCTGTGGATAGTTATTGCCCTCTCCTGATTTGGTCACATATTTTCTTGTCAATTGTATTTTGATTATCATGAATATAGACATCAAAAACACAAGAACTATTTTATAAAAATAATCATCCACAATTATTTATTAATGGGCTTATATTAAACAATTCTCAATTAGGCGATCAAGGATTCTAGGAATAACTCATGAATTAAACTATCATCTGTTAATTCTGGATGAAAAGTGGTAGCAAATATTTGCTTATATCTGATAAAGACTGGTGTGTTTCTAACTTCCGCAAGCACTTCAATTTCATCTCCAATATGACTGATAACCGGTGCTCTGATGAACACTCCCTTGAAGTGCTTATCTTGACCTTTAATAGTAAGATCAATGGTAAAAGAATCAACCTGCCTACCATAACCATTTCTCAATATTTCAATATCCAAAAAGGGGAATGCCCCTTCTCTGACAGGGGAATCTGCATTTCGTCTCACTTTTTGAGATAGTAGGATTGCTCCTGCGCAGGTCCCAAAAACAGGCATTCCCTGTTTTATCTTCTCTCTTACAGCACTTAACATTCCATTTCTTTCACCAATAAGTATCATGGCTGTGCTCTCCCCACCAGGCATGATTATTCCATCAATATCGATGAGATCTTGTGGAAGAATGAGTCGTTTTACATTAATTGCAATACCTTTCTTATGGGCTGTATTTGCAATCGCAGCCTCGTGTTCCTCAATCGCACCTTGTAAACCAAGAATACCAATATTGACCATATTATGATATAATCAAATAAATTTAATAGGTATTTAGTTCATTCACAATTTAATTATTACTATTTTTTTACTTGTTGTAACTAAATTCAAATTGATTCTAATTGTTTTAAGGCATCCAAAAATGCCTCTCCGGTTAACTCTTCTATTCTGGTTTTCGTCCTAACCGGAGCTTCTGCCTCAAATAATCGGTATAATACTTCTTCAAGTTCTTCATTCTCTCTCTGAGACATGCCAGCGTCACACAGAGTCCTGAGGGGTTGAGATCTGAGTAATTCCTTAACTCTTTCATCGATTATACTCATATTGATACTTGATTTGAAGGAAAAGATAACTATACAATCACCATATGGTACAAATGAGATAATTTGCTTCTTCATGTTAATTGAATTGAGTTCATCCCCCAATTCTTTTGTAAATGCAATAATTGCACCAGTTAAAGCACTGAATAGCACATCATCCAAATTGTCGTTAAGATATGATTTGTGATATAGAGATATTCCATCTCTTGTTATAATGGTTACATGTCTTAGGACTGATCCACCTAGGTCTGATACTAAGCTATTTTTGCTAGGTTGATTCGTGTAGACATCGCTCACCTTAACTATTATGATGTCGCAACAATATAAATAATGTCCTAACTGAGTCCTTTATTTTGTTAACAAATCTTTAAAATGACGAATAGTGACCCTATCTTGTATTAAAGAATATCTAGGTAGAAAGTACGTTTACTGTTTACTAGTAAGTTTGTCCTCTCTTTTTATTGTTTTATTTTATTAATGCTGTAATATTTGGGTAAATGAGTTATAGGGAAGCTCCTCTGGATTGGATTTTATCCTCTTCAGGTAATCCATCAACATGAAGTCCTGGCATAGCCATTTTTTCATTGACCATTGATTGGGCTTCTAGAACTTTTTCTGGATTCTTCCAGTTTGTAACGGCATAAATTATAGCCGAGGCTCTCACCTCTGGATCCTGGGATTTGTATATACCGGAACCAACGAATACGCCGTCTGATTTCATCATCATCATGTGTGCGGCATCAGCTGGTGTTGCTATACCACCGGCTGAAAAGTTGACCACTGGTAATCGGCCAAGATCTGCAACTTTCAATACGGTTTCATAACTTACTCTCATTTCTCGGGCCAGGATCATTAATTCCTGAGGATCATCCTTGTTTGCAACAACATTTCTAACTCCTAGGTTAACTTGTCTCATGTGATTTATTGCCTCACTAACATCACCAGTACCTGCTTCTCCTTTGGTTCTGATCATGGCAGATCCTTCCTCAATTCTTCTCAGTGCCTCTCCTAAATCTCTGCATCCATTGATGAATGGAACCTGAAATGGCCATTTCCACACATGTGATGCATTGTTTGCTGGAGTCAGTACCTCTGATTCATCAATCATATCAATACCGATTGCTTGTAGGGCATAAGCCTCTTGGGTATGTCCAATTCTGACCTTAGCCATTACTGGAATAGAAATTGTATCCATTACTTCTTTGATGGCAGTGGTGGTGGCCATTCTGGCTACTCCACCCATCCCACGAATATCAGCAGGTAGTTTATCCAAAACCATAACTGCTACAGCACCAGCATCTTCAGCAATTCCGGCCTGTGTTGGGTTAGTGACGTCCATGATCACGCCATTCTTAACCATTTTAGCAAATCCACGCTTCAGTTCAGTGGATCCAAATTGGATATTGACATCTGCGTATTCTTTAAGTGGATTGAATTCTGGGGTTGTCATAGTCTATCTAATTATTTCTGATTAGATAATAGTAATAAATTATACCTTATTTAACTGATTAATTAATATGTATTTTACCAATAATTCCGCCTTACCTATTAGTACAAACATTTCATGTACAAAATATTAGAGTTTTTCTTAAATCATCACCACATAATTTGGAAAAGGATATAATAGCAGTATTTAATCATAAATTGCTTGAATTTATCTAATATTATCAATCTCATCCAACAAGGAAAATACTCTGTTGTTGAATCTTGTATTGATGATGTAAAGAGTATATCTTTGAAATATTCATTGAGAAGCAAAAACAAGGAATTGAACGGGTACTATGAGGATGCCTTAATTCTTGCTGGCAAATCAATAGAATTGGCACAAATCGCTTCAGAATTAGTTCATGGATACATTGCCCAGGCATACGCTCATTGGCGATTAAATCAGTATCAGTTGGGAATTAACTCCATAGAAAAGGGCCTGGATCAGGTCTCAAATATTGAAAACAATGTGGTTAGAATGAGACTCAAAGGAAAATTACTCAATATTCAAGGTCTGATTTATTGGAAGATGAATGATGCTGAGAGATCTCTTTTCTCATTTAGAAGATCTTTGGCTCTAAGGGAAGCCCTATCTGATTTTGTGGATACTTCATACTCATTAAATAATATTGGTAATGTATATTTGACAACTGGAGATGCTGAAAATACTAAAATTATGTATCATAAAGCCTTGGAATTAAGAGAAAAAATTGGTTACCTACCTCCTCTTGCCGGGTCCTACAATGCCATGGGAAGGATGTTGGATTCACTGAGTGATTTTGATGAGGCAAGAAAATGGTACCAAAAGAGTTTGGATACTTGGATTGAGATTGGAAATAGTCAATTTATTGGAAAATCATTAAGATTTTTAGGAATTAATGCTTATTATAGAAAAAACATGGAAGAGACAAAAAAGTATCTTTCAGATAGTATTGACAGATTTCGTTCAATAGGTAATTTAACAGATATTCAATTTACAAAGGAATTAATGAAGACTTACGGAATTTAAATTTATTAATTGGAATTATTGCCAGAAGCAAGGCTGGGATAAGCAGAAGAAGAGTAAATAGGAGATTAATATTAAATGTCTCTGCTATCAAAACCAGTAGCCATCCACTCACAATGAATTGACCGATATTGGAGATAGCAGCTGCTAAAGAAAACATGGTACTTTCAAGCTTTTTGACTGTGGATTCTTGAATCACTTTGAGTTGATAGGCCTCATAGCCCCCACTGGTCAGTCCAACAACAACAAAAAATGCATACTGAAGAGCATTAACACGGGGATTGAGATAGAATAGACTTATGAGAATTGTGAATACAAATGAGATCGTCAGAATGGAAAAATTCCTCAGATCATCTCTTCTATCAAAAATATAACCAGTGATTACTGATCCTATTAAAGCACCGATAGCAAATGAGAATGCACCAATTCCAATTTGATCAAAATCATAAGCAAATTCCTTTTGCATTATTATTGCCAACATTGGTACTATAGAAATTGAAATTCCTGTTAGTAGGAAGAACTGGGATCTCTCCTTAGTTTTATAATTTTTGTCATCTAAAGTTTTTGCTCTTATTGATTTTATGGCATGATGGAGTTTTGAACCTTCGATCTGTCCGGAATATGGTACCTGTGGCAATACAAGCACAACTATGGAGATACCTATTCCAAATATGGCGGAGACATTAAACATAGTCTGCCAGTCATACCAGTACACTAGGTTTGCAGAAATAATTCCAGCGAGACCAATTCCCAATCCACGTGATCCCCAAGCGATACCCTGCATCCTACCTGCAAATTTTTGAGGTGTTATCTCCACAACCTGACCATCAATCGTGGTATCTGCAATTGCAGATCCCAGTGCAAGCATCAGACCACTCAGTATAAATAATAGATTAGCTTCTTTATGTAGTCCTAAGGTCAACCAGCCAATTGCTGAAAATCCAGTTGCAATTATCAGATATGGCTTTCTTCTTCCAAATCGGCCTATGGGATAATTGTCTGTTAACAAACCAAATACAAACTTAATAAACCAGGGGGTGATAATTATTGTACTTATAATTACAGCTCTAGCATAAGAACCCACATTTAAATCATTATTGATGTATAATGGAAGAAGAAGGGTTAATGAACCTAGGGCAAAACCCTGACCGGCATAGAATATGCTCATAATTATCAAATAATAATTTTTGAAAGCTGGAATACCGGACTTATCAGCCATATTGATTCGTGAAATAACTAATTATTAAACATGTTGAGTACAGTATGAGATCCAAAGATATTTATTTTTCAAATACTAAATTTCCATCTATGTAGGTTTGTAGGACACTTGAAAGGGCATCAAGAGGATCACCATTATAGATAACAAGATCAGCGTCTTTACCCACTTTTAGACTGCCCACACGATCATCTACTTTCAATACTTTTGCTGCATTGATGGTAATTGTTTCAAGTGCTCGTTCTCTCGGCAATCCCTCTCTAACTGCAAGAATTACTGATTCTCGTAGCATCCAAATGGGAATAACAGGTGCATCACATGTGATACAAACCAAAGCTCCTGCTTCCATCATTACATGAGGTGTTGTCATGGAACGATGTCGAACTTCCAATTTGGTTCGACTGGTCATTAATGGTCCAACAATTACAGGTACATCATTCTCAGCAATAAATTCAGCTATCTTGTGTCCTTCCGTCGCATGTTCCACAACCAGATCAAAATCAAATTCTTTGGCAAGACGAATTGCAGTTTGAATATCATCAGCACGGTGACTGTGCATCCTTACTGGCATTTCCTTGTTAAGAACCTTAACTAAGATATCATATGTCATATCAAATTTTGGTTTTTTGATAATTTTGTGTTCGCCAAGAGGTTTCATTTTCTCGATCTCTAACTGTGTAGTATATTCCTTCCATTCAGTTCGATAGTCTATCGCTTCAAAAAATGCCTTTCTTATCAATTGAGCATTTGCCATTCTGGTATTGGGTGCTCTCTTAGCATTAAAACCAACTCGTTTTGGATTTTCTCCCAGTGCCATCTTTAATCCAGCTGGTTCTTTAATAACCATTGTGTCAACTAAGTTACCAACTGATTTTGCAACTGCAAATTGTCCACCAAAAAGATTTGCAGATCCGGGAGTGAGACCCATAGTAGTCACTCCTCCAAGTCTTGCATCCTCAAATCCCACATCTTCTGGGAATATTGAATCAAGTGCACGTAGATGAGGTGTAACTGGATCAGTCATCTCGTTTCCATCACCATAGGCGGGTCCTGGACCAGCTCCTTCCTCCCATAACCCGACATGAGAATGTGCATCGATTAGCCCAGGTGTTATGAACTTCCCAGCACAATCTATTATCTCAGCATCAGTAAATGCGGATAGATCAATATCCTTGCCAATCTGCCTTATTTTTCCATTGTCAATAATGAGAATCCCATTTTCAATAATATCACCCTCAATGGGGATAATTGTTGCATTTGTAAAAATCTTCATTATTTCAGACTGAGAATATTTTATTAAAAATTCAATTGTTTTGCTAGGGTTTCATATTAATAATATATCTTCTTTTTGGGAATTATTTAATGTTCTAAATCGATTTTTGGTAATATTTTATCAAGCCATTTGGGTAGCCAGAAATTCCATCTTCCAGCCAGTTTCATAGCAGCTGGTAGTAGAATAATCCTGGCAATTGTTGCATCAACAAATATTGCAATTGCCATTGCAAGACCCATTGTTTTCATTATCAACATGGGTGAAGCTGCAAATACCAGGAATGTGGCGATCATAATTGATGCAGCAGAAGTAACTACACCCGCAGTCTTACTCAATCCTATACCAACTGATTCGCCTAGCTCATTACCATTCTTTCCATGCTCCTCTTTAATACGTGAGATGATAAATATACTATAGTCCATTCCCAGACCCAGGATTGTGGTAAATAGGAACACCGGGATGATAAATGCAATTCCCGCCTGTTCAGCATTCCATATCTGAAATTCCAATATTGTGATATCCAATATGTTACCATGTTGGAAGATATATACCAGACTTCCCAAACCAACGAGAATACTTCCACTAATGGTTAATATTGCCTTTATTGGGAGTAATATGCTACGGAATAAAACCATCAATGCCAGGAAGATCAATGTAGTTGCTACCAGTAACATTTTTGGTACATCATTATAGAGATCATCGGATGAGTCTTTGAATGAGGCAGCAAATCCACTAACATAGGTATCAACATCAAGGGCACCAAAGAGCTCTGTTACCTTATTCCTGATTACATCAACAAGTTGCCATGCAATCGCACTTCCTGCATCTCTATTGGCAGTTATTGAGATTACAAGAGTATTATTAGCTACATCCCAGTTGATATATTGTTTTGAAGTTTCGAGCCAGATTAATTTTTCGTAATTGGGATACCAGTGATAAATCCCATCTACAAGCCCCCCAGTGCCATCAGAACTACTCATGAGGGCGTTCATATATTCCAAGCTCATCGTACTGACTGCATTTGAAGTCGCGTTTGAAGTGAAGGAGAGTGATGTCGCGGATGAGAAATTCAACATTTTACCATCAATTATTATGGTATAGGGATATAACTGTCCAAGATCAAAATTATCATGAATTACCTCAAATCCCTCTCGAGATTGAGTTCCAGGAGGTAGACTATTCACAAAACTAAAACTAAGTTCTGTCTGCATAGACAGCCCAATGAATGGTGTCATGAATAATATTCCAATAATTAGGAAGGTAACTGGACGCTTCATGACTAGTTTGGACCATTTTGCCCAGAATCCTCCATTGTTATTGTTTGATTTGTATCTCTCTACATCCTTACTGGCACGGCTCATGAAATTTGGCCAATCGAGTACATGCCCCCAGAGGCTCAATATTGCAGGGGTAAGGGTTCGTGCAGTTAATATAGACATTAATACTGCAAATGTAACACCAATTGCCATGGATAATGTGAAATCAGAACCCAAAACCAAAAGAGATAAAAATCCGATTATGACAGTGAACCCAGAATACATAACTGCGGATCCTGCAGTTCTATTCATCACCTTAGCGGATTCAACTCTAACCTCTCTTGCAGTTTCTTTGTTCCAGTTATCTTCATTGAGTAACTTTGCTTTACGTTTTCGGTACTCTTCCCTATACCGCACCAAACTGAAAAGATTATAGTCCACAGCCACCGCAATACCTATCATTGCGATAATTGAGGGTGTAAAATCATTTACTGTATACCATCCTGTCTCTGAGACCAGAAATGTTAATAGATAGGCAGGGAATAAAGCTGCTGCCATTGAAACAAGTGGTATGATTATCCCAATCGGAGTCCTGAAGACAAGGGCTAGAATAACAACTATTACAAGTACTGCGATAACTTCAGAATCTTTGAAGGTTTGTTCACTAACCTCAATCATATCTACAAAATTGGATGATGACCCTGTTAATAATATATTAATGCTCTTTGCATCCTCAATATATGGCATGAAGTTATCAGTAGGTTCATCTGCATAATCCGCTGCAAAATCATATAATCCCTTGGTATCATTCAATAAGCCTCGGATTACATGCACATGATCAAACATGGCATCAAGTTCATCAAAGAAATCCGAATCTGTGGCTATAACATTAATCAATCCAACCAGTTTAGATTCAGAGATTAAGGATTCACCATATTCAGGAAGTCCCATTTGAACAAACATTGGCTCTGAGATATACTGATCATAACCCAATTCGAACAATGAATCATTCAAATAGAAAGTCAAAAAGAGGGTAAAATTACGCCATTCATTACTAGTTATATCATCCAGATTATCTCCTCCAGGTAGCTCTATCACAACTATATGTGAAAGACTATCTGATGTGATATTGAATCTGTCACGATACAAGGCATCTCCTCGACCGGATTCAGTATCATCGTCCACGATTTCAGTAGATGATTCAACAGAATCGAGTAATAAGGAACGAGATTGGAAACTGAGTGCAAAAATAATCACCCACACGAGGATTACTAGAGCTGGTTTCAGATAAATTTTTTTGTTACTCATATTCTCATTTTTGATAATAGTTAGGATGTATAAATACTCTCCCATTATATCACCATATAACAGATAGCTTTTGAGATTATATTATCATTTTTGAGAATATATAAACATTTATAGAGAAATTATGTAATGAACTGCATTGTGGTCTAGTACCTGTTTTTTATACTTTCAAGTTAAGTCTATTATTTTATTATTACTTTCGAGAGTAATTGTAAGTGATTTACTCTGCGACACTACATATGTTATTATCATTTTTTAGAATATTTATTTCTAATAGGTATTTGAACTATTGATACATTTATAACCTGTAATGAATATTGAAATATGATAATTTAATGTTCAGAGGAATTCCAAATGATTACCGAGAAATATATCATCAAGCATTCAAAGAATCATTCCATGGTATTTCACTTTCCTGGTTAGAGGTCGAAATCTGTAGAAGATCAATGGAACCGATTCCCCTAACCCAGTTGTATGAACATTTGTTGGAAACATATACTCTGGTAAAGGAAATCCCAAAAAGTAGTTTTTATCGTTCGATTCAAAATCTAATTGATAATGATTATCTATCAGAGGATAAGAAAGAAGGAAGATCCAAAATCATTCGAGCCACTAGTAAAGGCATTAAAGAATTTGGAAGGATGGGAAGGTATATTTTTGAATTCCAGATGGATCAATTTCGACTGGAATTATGGCAGGATATCCTAACAACCATAGCCAGCATCATCCCAAATGTATTTGAAAAAAGAATTGCAATTCTTACCTCAGATTATGAGGATCTAAAATTTGCATCAGAAAACTACCTGAATAAGAATAAAATTGAAGTTGACTACTCCAATATTTATTTTATTAATTTTGGTTCCCCAATTAAAGAAATTATTCATAACAGCAATATCCTAAATGCTAAAATAGATGATTGGACAATCAGAAGTGATTTTTTTGATATTGTTATTGAATTTTCGGCCATCTCTGCATTCAGAGATCAAAAACCAATAAGAGAAGTAGTCAGGGTATTAAAACCTGAGGGGCATTTCGTGGCTATTGAGATAACAGCAATGAAATCTAAGATCGCTTTCGGCATGTTAATGCAATTTGCTGAACTCCTAAACATGTCCAGACAAGATACTGTGTGGGATATAAGCAGTGACCTCATAACAATTGACGAATTAAAAGGAAAAATCGAGGAGAATGCGGAATTAAAAATATTGAAAGTAATTGAAGATATAGCAACAACAATTGTGGTAACTCAAAAAGTATAATTAAGATTAATCCCTACCTAATGAATCAAGTTCTGGTGGTACGCCCATTATATTGAAACCATTATCCACAAAGATAGTTTGACCTGTTATTCCACTAGCAAGATCAGATAGTAAGAAAATTGCAGTTTTTGCGATATCTTCCTGATCCACATTCTTCTTCAAAGGTGCCGTGTGTTCCATGAAATCAAGAATATCATCAAATCCAGGAACCTGGGAGGCAGCAAGTGTGCGAATTGGCCCCGCTGAGATTGCATTGATCCTGTGTCCTGCAGCCCCTAGTACGGGAGATAATTCCCTAACCAACGATTCCAGAGCTGCTTTGGCAGTACCCATCAATCGATAGCCTGGTACCACTGATGTTGCACCAAGATAGGTTAAAGTGATTATTGAACCATTTGGATTGAGTTTTCTCATTGAATGCCTAGCTATTCTCTGGAGGGAATAGCTGGATATCACCATTGCGGTGGTAAAATCTTCCTCTGTGGTAAAAATAATAGGTTTGCCGAGGGCAGTTGCCGGTGCATAACCAATTGCATGAACCACCATATCAATTCGACCCTCCAATCTGTTAAACAGATCCCGAACCTGATCCTCATGAGCCACATCACATTCTTCCAAAGCCTCTATACCTGAAACACCCTCGGTTAATTGAAATAATCTGCTTCTGAATCTTTTTTGATATGAGAGAATAACTGTCCCTCCTGCCTTGACTATCCATTGGGTAATGGACCAAGCAATGGATGCATCGGAGGCCACTCCAAACACAAGAGCCCTTTTTCCTGATAGATCAATCATTATAATTGGATTATTTTCGTAGTTTTTATGGTTTATTATAATACATAGAATTGAGATTGTAAATTACATTAGATTATAAGTACCAATTAATTGCAACAAATTTCGCTCAGTAAACATACCAATTAGCGTTCCATCATCTTCTACAACTGGAATTCCACCTATTTTGTTGTCTAGTAATATCTGGGTGACCTCTGCAACAGATTTGTGAGGATCGGTGGTGAGAATATCAGTTATTGCCAACTCCATGGCTTTAACAGTCAAAATTCCTTCTGGTGCCTTGCCAAATTTAATTATCTCATTGTTTAGATGTCGCAATATGTCCTTGGTAGTAATTATTCCCTCTACCTTATTCTTTGTATTGACCAAGATTAATCTATTAGAACCGTATTCAACCATAGCATCGATTACATCTTTAATGGTGGTTTTATTATGAAGTAGCTGAGGTGGATCCATATTAATAAATCCCTCAAGATCAGCATCAGCTATTGAATCCACAAATGCTTTGACTAAATCTCGCTCTGTTATAATACCAGCTAAAGAACCATCATTTGGTGAGAGAACTGGTAAACCTCCTATCGATTCCTCCAACATTATCTTAATTGCATCTGAAATCTGATCATCACGATACACAACCAAAGGTTCGGTTGTCATGAAATTATGTAACTCTTTATGAAGTAAATCATGATCTCCCGTTGATAATACTTTCAATACATCAGAGGATGTTATGATTCCAACTAGTTGCGATTCCCAGACCACAGGAAGTCTTCTAAATCCTTTTTTACTCATTAAATCAATTACAGTTATTAACTCTTCAACAGGTTTAACTGAAATTGGATTTTGACTTGAGATCGATGTTATTTCGGCCACAGTATACTCATATTCTAATTATAAAAACCGACTTTTAAGCAATCCGGTCATAAACTTGTCAGATAATCTTCTTTGTTTTAAATCATATTACATTTCTTGATAATGGATTCTTGAAAGTGCGTACTTTACTAATTCCCTATGGTCTGAAAAGCTCTTGTGAACTAATTTTTCTGTTAATACTCTAGCTAAAACAAAGGATTTAATTAGAAACGAGATCACTAAACCATAATGAGCAATGTCATCATAAGGATAGCAGAAACAGATGATGAGTTAGATATAGTACAAGATATGACTACTTATGCATTCATGCCCTCCCCAGTAGGTAAGAGAGATGTATCTCGTCGACCTTACACCAAAGAGAGTAAGATATATATTTTATACGAGGACGACAAACCTGTATCCACATTAGATTCAATCCCCATGACTCAAAATATAAGAGGAAAAATATTTAAAATGCAAGGAATTGCAGGAGTGGCCACCTACCCAGAAGGGAGACGTAAGGGATATGTCAAACAACTTATGAAACTTGCCCTGATTGATGCTAATGCAGAGGGTACGGTATTATCCAATCTATATCCTTTCCGTCAAAGTTTTTATGGAAAATTCGGATACATTACATTTCCCCAAGACAAACAGGCCATAATAAATCCTGAAAACCTCAGAGACATAGGATCTGTGGAAACAAATGGTGTTGTTGAACGTGTAATCGGGAAGGAAGCAATTGATAGATTCTATTCTTTTCTCAAAACAATTCAAACACAGATACATGGTATGGGACTATTCACAGAATTGATCACCAAAAGGTTGGAAAAACTTGAATTCTGGACTGTGTTTACTGTAGTTGATGGAGTGGACACTGGCATGATGACATTCACAACCAAAGGTTTTGAGGATGAGCTCATGGTAAGCAGACTTTTCTACAAAGATGCCAATGCTAAATATCTACTACTGCAGCATTTGTATTCACATATTGATCAGTTCAAAACAATAAAATTAAGAATTTTACCGAATGAAAGACCAGAAACATGGGCCTATGATATGAAGTTGAAGGTTCAGAATAGAGAATGGGTCCCCTCTGCCATGGGTAGAATAATTGAATTACAGGCCTTGGAGGGCATGAATGTTGGTGAAGGTGAGATTAATGTTGAGATTAACGATTCTGATTGTGAATGGAATAATGGAAAATGGAAATTATTTTCAGATAATAGTAAATTAAAAATTGAAAAGGCTGACAAAGCTGATTTTTCCCTTAATATTAATGGTCTATCAGCTATTATTTTTGGTGGATATGAAATAGATGACATCAATTTCCGCAATTGGGGTTCAGTAAAGGACATCCATAAGATTGCAGTGATACAATTATTCCCACCAATGATTCCCTCATTATACGAATTATTCTAATCAATACTTATCCATTTGCCAGATTTACTTGATTTCCTCAGTGCATCAATTATATGCTCAACTTTCATACCATCCTGAAAATTGGGATGGGGTGAGACTCCTCCGAAGATTCCCTTAGCAAAATCATCCAGCAAGGCAGACATGGGAGATACGAGAGGATGATCCTGTACTGGATATTTTGAGAGAGCTGCCGGCATGGGAATAGCTGTCAGATGATCTGATTCACCAATTTTCCCACCTGTCAAAACCTCATCTCGAATTACCAAACTTCCCTCATTACCATGAAATTCTATCAGGGTTCCATTTTCAAATCCAATAGTAGAGCTTAGATTCATGGTACATTGTATTTGATCATCAATCTCTATCCTGCAAGAAAATGCATCATCACTTGTTACCTTTCTCATCCTCCCCGTGGATTTATTGAACCTCTTAGCATAATTGGTGAATAATTTTCCACTTACCTTATCTATATTTTCGAATATATTGCATAGTAAATCGATATAATGTGATCCCAGGCCGGAAAGCATCCCACCACCAGCGGAGGCATCACTCCACCAGTTGTATCCCTGTTTTCTAGGGTTCATGCGATAGTTTGAGTTAATTTTTATGTGAACCTGATGCAGATCTCCCACGTATTTGGATTTTAATAACTCGACCAGGTATGCGCGTGATGGAATATATCTGAACTCGAAATTAATCATCGAGGGAATTCCACTTTCTTCCACAACATCAGTCATTTTTTGTGCACTTGTATAATTATTACTCAGTGGTTTCTCACAGAGAACATACTTCTCATTTTCTACAGCAGCAATAACCATCTCTTCATGAAGAGCAGGAGGGGTGGCAATTGAGACAACGTCTATCTCAGGATCCTTTATGATTGTCTCCCAATTATTAGTATAACTGGATTTCAAACCTTTTGCAATCAACTTGGTTCTATCTTTATCCAGACCAGCAATTTTCACGGGCTCAAAATATGGATTTAGTTTGAACGCAGGAAAATGTAGAAGACTACCAATCCCAGTGCCAATAATTCCGACTCTTAGTTTTTCATCTATGGGATCAGCGTCTAAAGTCATCTCATTTGATATTACAAATAGTAAATTTTATTCTATTGGTTTAAATTATCCTCTATGTATGAAATTCGAGTTTATATGATGCGAATGCGAGTAATTGATCATTGCTCATTAGTTTTTTAATTACCATACCTTAATTTGGTAGAATTCTTGATTATCATGTGTTATTGCATTGATAATTTTTTCTCCAAGTAGTTTAGATATTATTTTCTTGATCACAGAAGGCTCTTTAGAGAAAACCAAACTCAGATCTTTCACAGTACAGGGTCGGTGCTTAAGAGTGGCAATTATTCTATTCTCGATGTCCTCAACAGCCCAATTTGCATAAGTTATTGCATTTTTCTCTCCATAAACCCATACTTTACTCTCACCCAGTTCTTGCTTTAATCGATTTGTGAATAAATTAATTGATTCGGCAGAGGGACTGAATACTGAATTTTTACTTGTTGGACGATAAGGTATCTCAACTTGAACCACATCGGGACCTATTTCAATAATATTGTTAATTAGATCTGAACCAAGATCACCACAAATATTACAATGATCACTGTATTCAAGTGTCATCACTTCCAGACCCATAAATCCATTAAATATTTTTCTGAATTTTTTGTAATTTTCAATAATTGTTGTAATTGCAGGAGTGGATTTTGCAGGATGATTTATTAAATGAAACATTTCTTGATTACTGGTATCTAGTTTCAAGGTGACCATATCAAGTTCCAGTAATGCATTCACCACGTGATCCTCGCCAATCAGAGTACCATTGGATAGTATGCCCACAGGTTTATCTGGTACTTTTTCTCTGATAATTTTTGTCAATGAAGATAATTCTGGGTTCAATGATGGTTCTCCGCTTCCGGAATATATCACAATATCAATCTCATCAATGTCTAGATCCACCAAATATTTTTCCAAACTCTGCTCTAAATAAGCTGGAGTTAGTAATACGTTTCCTTCTGATTTGTATTTTACATAATTTCTAGTTGGCCCTATCTGACAATACACACATCCAAGTGTGCATTTTTTCGGTGGGAGAGTGGGATCGATACCTAGTGATCGACCAAATCGCCAGGAAGGAACCGGACCATATACTGCATCTTTTACTGCATCCATCGCTTGAATACCACGTTGATCACACGTTAAATATGCGGTGATGGAGTGATAATAAGATTAGATTTCCTTTATTATCTGTATTTCAAGAATATGAATGAAATTTTGTGAGGTTAATTCAATAATAAATATTTTTAAAATACCTATTTGGCTTTCAAATAGACGAGTTGAGACCCATTTACTTAATTAATTTCATAAAATACGTTATGTATGAAATTAAAAGTTAAGGGAGTGACTTTTAACCTGGAAAAAACTCTGACGTACCTCATTACTGATGGTCCTGCATTTGTAAGAATGTCAGACTTTCTAGTGAAAAAAGGGTTTAACATATATCCAAAGGAATTGGAGGCAGCCTGGAATTTTGTCTACTATGTCGATCTTACCAATGGATTCATTAACACCTGGTATGACTGGACAAGGCAGTTACTTAAGAGATTGGGCTACAATGATGTGGATCGAGAGATAATGAATGAGTTAATCATGATAGAAAGATCCTCATCAGAGGGATATAATTTGTACAATGATGTCGAACCTGTGCTCAAGAAATTACACGAGCAAGGCTTTGCTCTATCAATAGTAACAACGATGCCGCTGTTTATATTTGGAGGAGTAGCTCGGAGAATTATGAATTATTTCACCATAATTGTGACTGGAGCAAATGCAGGTTGTGCCAAGGGAAATCCCAAGATGTATCAGTTTGATCTGGCAAGTAAGATGCTAAGACCTAAAGAGAATCTATTTATTGGTGATGATGCCTATTATGACATCGAAATCCCACACAAACTTGGCCAACACACCGTGCACCTGAAAAGAGAGGTAGGAGACGCAAGTGAGTTGGCAGATATCGTAATCAAGGACCTAAACGAGTTATTTGATCACATTGAACTGGCCTGATACCATTAGGTCATACATATGAGATCAGATAAATAAAAATTATAATATCAGGAGTATTAATTGTCACTGATTCGTATACTAAGTGATTTTGAATACATAATATCTGAATCAGAGAATTATTCTTGCAATCGTATACGTTTTTTTGAGTAAAAACTATTATATCTATAATAATCGTATACTATATAATGAAAAAGCCAAGATGTATTGTATGTGATGCTGCTACAAAAAGAGTATATGAGAGAACTGGTAGCAAGGCACAATTCAACGGAATCAATCGCTGGTGGTACTGTCCGAGCTGTCTGAAAATGCAACTTGGACCCTATTTACCATCTGAGAACAAGGAAGACTATGCTGACCCTGAAATTGCCAGGAAATATCCCAAGATATCAAAAATACTACAAGATAATTTTGATAAATCTGGATATCACCACATAAATGAGTTGATGGAAAATAGACCAGATCCAGAAAATTATGATAATTTCAGTGAACTAACCTTCAGATTACAAAAATACTGGGGAGATAGGGTATACGGCAAGCAAGAGAGGGAGAGAGTCCAGGGTTTCTGGATATGCGATGTCTGTGGTATAAGAGAACCTGTGCATGAAACTGAGAATGAAATAAGAATTCATTGTGACAAGGAGATGAAGATCACGGTGGTACCACTGATCACATCCGATAGGGTGAATGAGATGATTGGAGAGTTACAGACCTCTTATTCAAAAATGATAGAGAATAAAGAATTTGACAATGCCGGAGAAAAACTACTTGAGATTGTACTACATAATCTCAATCATAATATAACCTATGAATTAAGTAGAGATATCTTCAATCAGGTCTTGGTAGAGGCAATTAAAAGTCCACCAGACCTAAGACAATGCTGGGGATTTATTTCCTGTGTTAATCTGATGCAGGCATTTGATGGATCAAAAGGGGCCCTAAGGAGGGCAATAATAGAGGACAATTACAGGGATGTGAGGATCGGTACCTCACTACGGATTAAAAAGTATTCAATAGAGGTCCTGACAGATGTCTTCAATGATATTCAATTGAAACTGAGGGATGATCATGCAAGGATGGCCAGATACAGATTGATCTTCATTGGTATCAAAAATAATATCGATGAAGTGCTCAGTTATAGAAAATTAATCAGTGAGTGGAATGAAGAAAAACAAAAATTAAAGGTTAAAAATTATCATCATAAAAAAACATGAATCTTACAAAATGACAATGATCACCCCGATAACACTCAGGATAATACCAATGAACTGTTTACGGGATAAGGTCTCCAGACCAAATTTCAGACCTATCAATGAGGCAATTATAGGATTGGTGGCAGTAATAGGGGTGGGTACTGCTGCTCCGATCAATTGGATTGAATAGGTGAATAGAGATGCACCCACTACCCATCCAAATATACCGGATAACATCATGTAGAAACCTGATTTTTTGCGTTCCTCTGTAGTTTTTTCTGCCCTAGCCCTCTTAAGATCAGGAGACATCTGATGAATGACTAATCCAACAACACCGATTATCAACATCCTAACCCCAGTTATTCCGAATGCATCTGTTCCGTCAACACCTGTGATCACCTTGAGCAGTACAACTGATGAACCCCAGGATAATGCGGATCCAAGACCCAAAAACAGAACCTTGGGTGAAAAGGTACCACTAAGATCACCTGAAGTGACCAATACTAT
>DAOUUM010000110.1 GCA_030668165.1 Candidatus Heimdallarchaeota archaeon | reverse complement strand
CACATTGATAATGAAAATCGATTCCCAACCAGCATACTGGGTGAGTATCCCACCAAGTACAGGGCCCACAGATAGAGAAGCTGCAACTACCAGAGAATTAATACCTATAGCTCTTCCACGGATCTTGGGATTGATAAATGTAATAACTATTGCAAGTCCGTTGCTCATCAGGCCGGATGCACCAACTGCTTGGATGATCCTTGAGATTACCAGCATAGTTAGATTTGTTGACAAACTGCAGAATAGAGAACCTAATGAGAAAATGAGCATCCCAATCTGAAAAATCTTCTTTCTCCCATATACATCACCCAATCCACCAGCAAGACCCATGAGAGATGTGATGGTGAGCAGGTATGCGATCACTACCCAGCTAACTCCTGCTTCATCAGTACCAAGACTACTTGCAATTGTTCTGAGACTTACATTGACTATTGATCCGTCAAGAGCTGATAACACAATGCCTATGGAAGTGATAGGTAGCACAACTTTAAGGGGCAGTTCAGGTTTCTCTTGCATAAATCTCGGATCCAAAAATTCACTTAGTTATAATTTTTCTAATTTTAATAAGTATATTAATTTATTTTATTTTTTATATTATTATAGCAGTGATAATTGGTTACCAATTGTGGAAATACCTCTTATCTATTCTTTGCTAATTAATTAATTGAATTGAAAGTCTTAAAATACATGCGATTGATAAATGGTCTATGGAATTCAGCAGAGAAAATTACATCAAACAGATTATGGATGGCTTAGAGGAAATTGCACTTGCCGATGGAAAAATTACTCCTGATGAGAAACAATTCATGACAAAAATTTACAATAATATCAATTCCTATCTCCTGTTGATTGAGAATGCACTCCAAGATAATGTTGTTGATGCCACAGAAAGAGTTGCCATATTTGACTCAAGATTAACAATAATCAAGGATTCGGTTAATATTATGAGGGAGGACCTGAAGATTACATCAGACGAGTTAACTCTTTTCAACACCCTGCATGATTTGATTCCTGAACTGGATAAATTTACAAAAATTAGTTGAAATGGATGGTTTTCCCCACCGGCGCAATTTTATCTCTATCGGTCAGTACCCAGATCACCTTGAAATTGGCGTACTTGGGAAATCTAGCCTCACCATCTGTGAAATAAATAAGTACCTTTGCGGGATGATTTTTCATGTACTCAAATACTGGGTAGAATGATGTTCCTCCTCTTCCCTTGAAATTGTGATTAATCAGAGACTCACCAGATTGATAGATCTTTACCTGTTGAATTTTTGAATCACAATCAATCAGAGTGATTCTCACATTTCTGATGGCATGAAGAATTGACTGGGTCTCGGTAAGAAAATATGTCAAAACCTCATCCTCAATGGAACCTGAGGTGTCAATCGCTATGATCACATCGATATTCTCACGATCCAGACTTGGCAGATAGTATCCCTGGGAATACATTCTCTTATTGGGATGCTTCCATGAATAGTCGTTGCTGATAATTGATTGAATATTTTTAGAGAGCAGATGTCTCCAATTGAGCACTGGATTGAGAAAATCATCTATTGTCTTGCTCAAGCTTCCAGGAAGATTATCTTTTCCCCTCTCCAAAGCAGTACGAACAGTTCCCAGAAATATCTCATCATGTAGTGATGCAGTGGACTGCTCATCCTCGGATTCCATATCCTGAATTATCTGTTCAGTTTCACATTCAGGAGTTAGATTTGTATAGCTTCCCAATAACAGTTCAATTTCCTCTGGATCAAACACCTGATCAATAGTTGTATTGAGTCGCTCTCGATCAGGGGGGATACGACTACCAAAAATATTATCCATCACATATTTGTCCAGATCATCATCGAAATCAAATGAGTTGAACATCTCCTTTCTTGAGCTTTTCTCGGATTCCTCAATTACCAGTTTGAGTAATTTTTCATATATCTGCTCTGTAGACATATTGTATAGCTCATCAGGGGCGACATATAATTCAGTATTTTGCCAATTCGAAGGAATGGTGCATTCCTCATAAACTGATCTGAGGATCTGCTCAACAACCACATCAGCGGCAAATGTCCAGATCTTGGCATGCCTACTATTTCTACGAGATATGTGATGAAATATCAGATGAATTACCAGATGTAGCATCTGATATCGGATATCCCTTTCCCAATTCTGATTGTTGTTCTTCATCTGCAAAACATATTTTGAATTGAAATATAGATAGTACCGGTCCACGCCAAAGGTCGAGATCCTCTTGTCCATTGTTGCATAGATCTTGTAATGACCCATAATATAACCAAAAAAGGGTAAATTGATCAGAATTGATGCCCTGATCTGTCCAATAATTTTCTCAATCTCCAAACCCTCTTCACTATCATCATGTGAGTAGTTAGAATCTGGCGTGGAGACAATATTATCAATACTCGACCTTTTATGCAACATCCAGCTTCTTACCCGATATTTTTATCTAAAATTGAAATATTAATTATACAACTGTTGGTTCATATTTTTATTATATATTTCTAAAAATAATTTTGTTTACAATTCTATTCCTTAAATAGGAACAAAAATTAGGAATTTCATATATGAAAAAGCGTGTTTTTCTATTTAATGAAGGAGAACCTGATAAGGACATTTTAGGTGGCAAGGGTGCCAATCTTGCAATCATGACCCAACAGGGTATTGCTGTACCACCAGGATTCACTATCACAACGAATACCTGCATGGATTATTTAAAGAATAATGATTACCCAGAAGGAACATGGGGTCAAGTGCTAGAATCACTATCTGATGTCGAGAAGAACCTTGGCAAAAAATTTGGTGCAAAGGAAAATCCATTACTGGTATCCGTTAGATCTGGTGCCAGAATTTCTATGCCAGGTATGATGGACACTGTGCTGAATGTAGGGCTGAACAAGGAGATTGTTGAAGCTCTCAGTAAATTAACTGGCAATCCCAGGTTTGTCAAGGATGCTTACCGAAGATTAATTCAGATGTTTGCTGATGTTGTATGTGAACTAGATCATGCTGAATTTTCAGGAAGACTTGATTCTCTGAAAGAAGAAGTGGGTGTGCAGATGGATAATGAACTGACCAATGAACATCTAGATCTACTGATTGAACGTTATCTTGAGGTCTTTGAGAGATTACATGGCAAACCATTCCCCCAGGATCCTATTGAACAGCTGGATTTGGCAGTAAGAGCTGTATTTCAGTCATGGAATACCCGTCGTGCAGTTGATTACAGAAATTATGAGGGTATACCCCATGATATTGGAACAGCAGTTAATGTACAGGCAATGGCCTATGGTAATTTTGATGATAACAGTGGAACAGGTGTTTTATTCACACGTAGTCCCGCAATCGGAGAAAGAGAGATGTATGGTGAGTTTCTGATTAATGCCCAGGGAGAAGATGTGGTGGCAGGTATCAGGACACCCCAACCAATCATTGCACTCAAAGACAAATGGCCAGAAATTTATGATGAAATTTTACAACTTGTTGAGAAACTGGAAAATCACTACAAGGATATGCAGGATGTGGAATTTACCATCGAGCAAGGTAGATTATTTATTCTCCAGACGCGTACCGGAAAGCGTACCGGTGTGGCAGCATCTTATATTGCCCATGCAATGGCAAATGAAGGATTAATTACCAAGAAGGATGCGGTAATGAGAATTACTCCCAAAGATATCGAGGAGAGTTTATTCCCAAGTGTTCTATGGAAAGACAAGAAACGAGAAATCTTTTATGATGTGATGGATGTCAATGAACAACTGGCAGATAAATCATTAGTGGATATTACCCATGATGCAGAGACAAAGGATGCCTACCTGATAGGTAAAGGATTACCAGCAGGTCCCGGAGCGTGTAGTGGTCACATAGTATTCAATTCAGATCTTGCAGAGCAAATATTCAAGGGAGAGATTGAACCCGATTTTGAAGTTAGTAAATTCAGTATGCGAGACGGTAAGAAAGTACCCAGTCTGATATTGGTTAAAAAAGAGACCTCACCCGAGGACTTTCATGGTATGGTCGCATCCCTAGGTATTTTGACCATGGCAGGGGGAATGACCTCCCACGCAGCATTAGTTGGAAGACAGATTGGTAAGCGAGTGATCGTTGGTGCCGCAGCATCAGGGATTACGCTCGTAAATGGAGTTCTATCCAATAAAGATGGCAAATCATACAAAGAGGGTGATCTGATATCCATGGAGATTTTTGAAGAGGGTAAGATATATGCTGGAGAATTACCAATTGTTATTCCCCGAGAATTACCATCTTCACTCGAAACTATTCTTGACTGGGCAGATGAGATCGCTGAGATGACAGTGAGAGCAAATGCAGACAAGGAGAATGACACCCAGCAGGCCATCGATTACAAGACAACTGGAACCGGGCTTGCAAGGACTGAACACCAGTTCTTTGATGCACTACCAGTTATGCGGGAAATGATTCTAGCAGACAATGATGAGGCAAGAAATTCAGCAATCGATAAGATGGGTGTACTTCAGAAGGAGGATTTTGTTAAATTATTCACAATCGGTGATGGCAGACCCATTACAATCAGACTGTTAGATCCTCCACTACACGAGTTTCTACCTTCTGAACTGGAATTAACCAAAGAGTTGTTAACCCAGGAGCTTACAGATAGTGAAAGAACCGAGAAAGAAAAGATCCTGCTACAGGTTCTTATATACCAAGAAGCCAATCCCATGCTTGGACTCAGAGGAGTACGACTTGGATTGATGATACCCAAATTACTTGAGATGCAGACCAGGGCAATCCTTGAGGCCGCAATCGAGGTTAGGGAAACTGGCAAGGAAGTCAGACCAGAGATCATGGTACCTTTGATAGCAACACAGGCTGAATTTGCAGAGGCCCGTAAGGTTATTGATAAAACAGCCAAGCAGGTATTTGCGGATAAAGGAAAATCAGTGGATTATCAGGTGGGAACCATGATTGAGATACCACGTGCGGCATTGACTGCTGATGAAATTGCTGCTGGAGAACTGGGAGCAGATTTCTTCTCATTCGGTACAAATGATCTCCATCAGATGGCCCTAGGCTTCAGTCGTGATGATGTGGCCAAATTCCTTCCATTCTATCTGGAAACTGGAATACTTGATGCAGATCCATTTGCCACCATTGATCAGTCTGGAACTGGTAAACTAATGGAAATGACTGTTGAGCTCGGAAGAAAAGCCGCGGCTGAAAGTGGTAAATACTTGAAGATAAGCATTTGTGGGGAGCAAGGCGGAGATCCAGAGTCCATTGATTACTGTTATCGAATCGGACTTGACGTTGTCTCATGTTCACCATTCAGAATTCCTATTGCCAGACTGTCTGCAGCTCAGGCAACGGTTAGAAATGGTCCTGTCGATCCCAAATATGGTAAAAAAGTAAATGCATAGAAAATAAAATCAATTGAATTAACTATAACTCAAAAATTATTAATAATCATCCCATCTGGGTTTATTAGAACTATCAAAGAATTCAGGATATGATAGCCTCAATTTCATCATTAGATCTTTCTTACTGTAGTTTCCATCAAATTTCTGTGGGAATTCTCTCTCTGCTAATAAGTATTGTTTAGTTTTAGTAAGCATGTTGATGAAATATTCCCTTTTTTCTTTTTTATGAGATATAGTAATTTCACCTCCAGTATGAGATCTAGCAAAATGCGAATCTACATCTATTTGTGCAAGTAGTTTAATTAGGTATAGTTGGTCACTCTTACTGAATCCTGATGTACAAAGTCCAATTGTTTTTCCAGAATAGAATCCATCTCCGGTATACCACTGCAACAGACTATCTAAAGTAATTTTGGTTAATATATGCCTAGGTACTCGTTTGACAACTATTTGTCCATCTTTTGTGTACCAGTCCTTCCAGATATTGAATAACTGTACGCTGGATAGTGTATCAAAACCACAAGTCCATGCGATATTTTTAGCATCCCTTATCGTCTTAATGAATTTACTTTGCACATCAATCTCCCTATCGAATATTTCCATCATCTTCTTAACCCATCTAATCTCAACAATTGATTTGTGAATACGGAAATGTGCAGTGTTGGTATTTCTTATAATCTCAATCCCATGATTCCATCGCTCGATATCGTCCCTGGTCAACCCATCTCCATTTTTGACCCTTTGTCTGATCTCACCGATATCCAATAATAATTCCCTGTACTCATCCAATGATGGATTCTTTTCGTGATGATCTACTTTGCTCTGCAACCTTATATTACCATCACCGAGTAATGATCCCGTAATTATTTCCTCGAGAAATGGAGATATAGATCTGTCAAACCTACCAGAATAATGATCCTGCATCTTCTTCCATACAGAACCAGGAAAGGGAATTTCAATACCAAGACTGGTAAATTCTTTTTTGAATGTACGGGGATCGCTATGAATCTCCTTTCCAATTGCCTTCAGACCCATCATATCACCGATATATCTTCTGATGAGATCTTTTTGGAATACACTCATCTTAACCAGTTCATCACATTTTTCAGAAGCTATTGTTTTATCATCCATAATATATTATACTCACCATGGTATTTGAATCTAAAGAGAAGGGTCCTCCGTAAGTAATATTTGCAAATTTCATCTAGATTGATCAAACCATGATACGGACTGGATTGGATTATATTGCATCCCGAAAGTAACATTAAATCAGCAAAAATCGAGGTTTATCCATCGATAACCGCGCCAATAGGAGAACAAGGCGGGGATCCTGATTCTATTGATTTCTGCTATCGAATCGGGCTCGATTATGTCTCATGTTCACCATTCAGAATACCAATTGCCAGGTTGTCCTGTGCACAGGTAACAGTTAATAATGGTTCTGTAGATCCAAAATATGGTAAAAAACCTAACGCATAATATATTAATTATTTTAATCAAAATAATCCTTGGGTACAGACGATATATAATCACGTATGTATTTAAAATCAATTATCCTGTTTTCAGTACTGATTTTTTTATCGTATATTTTAGTAAATCGAATCATGTGAGTTCTGAATATAAGAAGGGCATCAGGATATTTAACAGCAATAATGGCGATTGTGAGGAATAAGATAGCTGCGGGGGTTAATGTGAGCATACGGAGGCTATCTGCTGAAATGCCCTCTCCATATTTCATTACTTCCAAATTAGTGTAAAGAAGAGATAGCACTACAAGAAAAGTGGGTAGAAAGGATAATTTCCATAATTTTGAACCATGATTTAATCGGGTGCTTGAAAAAGTCATATTAGCAAGTTCTTTGTATACAAATATCCCCAGTATAGCATAGACAATTGCAACAGAAGAATAAATCCAGACTCTGACATTAAATATATTTGACAATCCAAAGAATTGATCTACTGCTAATAAAACAGGTGAATAAATAAAAAGATTAGCCATCATGGGAAGTGAAAAAAGGAAATAAATCCAGAAATTAAATCTGAGAAGTAACGATCTGAGAAAATACATGGTGAATAGATAGCTGAGCATTTGAGTTGATATCAAGAAGACATATAGTAGTATCCGGTGAGTGAAGTTTGCATGGTATACCAAGTCTTGAGGAATGAAAGGAGTAATGAAATCGATTTCTGGAATTAGTCTAGTCAGTACCAGTTGAGCAAAGGCATAGTATGCAGAAAAAAGGGATGCGATGACAAATATTTGGAAATCCGGTATTTTGTAGTAATAAAAGTACTGTATTGATCGGAAAGCTACAAGAAGGCTAAATACCAGAAATAGTAACAACAAATAGTCTAGTACGCCCATTGTTATCTGATATTCGTTTGATATGATTATAATCCTTTTCCCCTGAATTAGAATTATGGATATATGAAGTGAGTACTTATTTTACAATATGATGGTTGTGGGTATTGTGTAAATAAATTACAAAAAAATCGGTATCAATTAATGCTCATCAATTTTATTTACCCAATTTAGCGATCCTGCTTAGAACAGTTTGTTGAATTGAGGGCTTGCCAATTAATCTCAACATCATCAGTTTATCAATCTGATCCAGTTTTGATATTGCCTGTTTACAGGAATCAAGATATGGGGATTTATTTATTATTTTGAATAGTAAATCCTGATTTTCCAGTTTCTTCACAGCTTCTTCTCTTACACCACTGTAATTATAATCAATAGATAATTTT
>DAOUUM010000412.1 GCA_030668165.1 Candidatus Heimdallarchaeota archaeon | reverse complement strand
GCTTATAACGATAAGCTGAAAAATATGATTTCCAACTACCTGATTTATCACCCGATTCGGCGTTCACGGCACCATATTTGACATAATTATTAAAAATATTTGTATTTATACCGTATATTCGAATTTGTTAGATATCAAAATATCAGCAAGGATATGAGTTTTTCTTTTCCAAATTATTCTTGATTAAATTAAAAATAAATAATCCTTAAATACAGGCATTACTTGTCCATTCCATGAAATCAAGTAACATGGATCTGTTGAAGATATTATTTATTTTCTTAGCATTGGTATTCCCTATTTTTATCACCCAATGTAGTGCACTGATGCTGAATAATGAGGCAATACCAGTGATTATAGATTCTGACGGAGCTCCGGATGATGTGTATGCTATTGCTTATCTTCTCAAGCATCCAGAATACGATGTAATAGGACTTACTCTCTCATGTGGTGTAAGTTTTGTACAGGAGGGTGCTGAGAATTTTGTCAAGATGCTAGATTATCTTGGTCACCGAGATATTCCAGTTGCAGCTGGTAAGGAAACGCCCATGTCTGTAAATCATACATTTCCAACTCCCTGGAGAGAGGGTAGTTACAATTTTTACGGCTTGGAGTTACCAGATACAGACTTGACCGTTTCTGAGATGAATGCATCTGAGTTGATCATCGCACTGGTACAAGAATCAGAGCAGTTGGTTACTCTTGTTGCACTTGGACCCCTGACGAATGTGGCGATAGCATTTGAGACAGAACCATCAATTAAGGAGAATATCGAAATTATCAATATCATGGGTGGAACAATTGATGCACCGGGTAATGTTGGTTTGGAATCCTCCATCCCGAATTATGAGGCTGAGTGGAATTTCTATATTGATCCACACGCAGTCGATATCGTACTTGGCTCTCAAATACCCATACTGCTGGTTCCACTGGATGCAACCAACAAGGTCCCCATAACAGAGGATTTCAAGACCAAACTGGGTAATGAAATGGTGACAAAGGAAGCAGAGATTGTACATCAGTTCTTGGATACAAATCTCTATTTCTGGGATATATTGACAGTTGTGGCACTTAGCAATCCTGAGGTGGTAACACTTGCGATATTTGATCTGGAAGTTGTGATAGATGTAGAAAATCACGAGGGAGAGATCCTGTCTGTTGATTCTGGTTATGAGGTCCAAGTTGCAATTGATGCTGACAAGGAGGCATTTGAGGCTCAGTTCATTGCGATTATTAATTCTACCCCAAGTTCTGAAACTGATGGGAGCTCCAATAATTCCGAGACCTCTGAAAGTAGTGATGTCTTTATTGATTTCCACATTATAATAATCGGATTTATGGTAATGAATATCGGTGTGAAATCCTTTTCCAAGAAACAAAATTCTGTCTGAAAAGAACTCAATTTCCAATTTCCAATTACAGTGATTGCAAGTCCTATAAATAATGAGATCCCGGCCACAACAAAGGTGAACATAAAAATATAATTATGATATTAATTTGCAGTTTTGAAAATGATAACTTTAAATTAACAATGTTGAACACTATTTTATGGGAATTATAGTGAAGTCCAATGTGTCAATATGTGCTTTTTTGATAATTTTTATATTAGCTAGCAGTTCATTAATTGCTGGTTCATCAGAAATGGATGATAATGTTATGAGTAGCCGGGATCTGAATGCTTCAGACATCGTGAAATCGACCTCAGAAAAGGACCGGTCAGATATCGAGGTGAATGTGAACAAGGCAGTAATATTTGATGCCTTCTATGATACTTATGACTCATCCGGGGATGGAAGTGACGATTCAGCAGAGATTGTTGATATTGATATTGATTTACCGGCTGGAGTCAGTGGAGACGTCACTATTAAGGGTTACCTGTACACTAGCGCCGGAACACAGGTTCTTTACTCCAGTGATGTGGTATACATTTCTGGTGAGACTTATGATTCGGATTATTTAGATCTCGGATCAGTATCAACTAGTGGTTACTATTATGTAACATTGAAGGTATATTATTCTTCATCAAGCTCTGCTGATGATATTTTGTCGAGTGATGATTTTTATCTTTACAAATACGAGGAACCTGCTCAGGTTGCATCAATTTATAGTTCAAGTTACCAGAGGTATGACGCTTCAACTGATGGAAATTATGATTCTGTTGAGATTACTAATATTGATATTGATTTACCCCCTAGTACTAGTGGAGATGTTACCATCAAGGGCATGCTATACTCTATAGGAGGAACACTAATCAATACGGTTAGTGATGTGGTTTACATATCAGGCGATGGTTCCGATTCTGACTCACTAGATTTGGGATCCGTAACATCCAGTGGCAATTATTATTTCAGATTGGAGGCATATTATAGTTCAACAACGGATGAAGATGATGCCTACACTAGTTCATCTTTCTATCTTACTGAATACGAGGAACCATTTCCCAAAGCCAAAATCGTATCGTTTAGTTATGCCACTTACGATGATTCCGGAGATATGAAGAATGATTCCGCCACGATATCCGTTGATGTTGCACTTACCTGGGAGGGCAGCGGCTTCGTCAGTGTTGAGGCAGGTCTTTACACCTCTGATTCTGTAAGGGTTAGTAGTAGCACGGATAATGTTTATGTAAATGTTGATTCAGTTGTGAATACTGTGCTTGATTTGGGTTCAGTAGACGAGGATGGTAATTATCGCATATTTATTGATGTATTCTACACCGATAGTGGGACGGCTGATGACAGCTCTGTCACTGTATATTTTTATCTGTATAAGTATGAAATACCGGCAATAGCAAATATAACCTCTGTCAACACTGTGTTTTATGATAAAAATCTGGATGGAGATAATGATTCTGCAAGAGTGGAGTATGATATTAATATCGCTGAAGAATCAGGAACGCACATTGTACTATCCGTTATCAAGCTGTACGATGAGAATGATATTCTTATTAATTTCTTTAATCAAAATTACTCCATATTTGAACAGGAAATTGACTTAATTACAATGGATATGGGTTGTGTTTTATCTAATGGAAGTTACTACTTCACCATAGAGGTTTACAGTTATTTTGTTGATAGACCTGATTACATCTATAATGGATCGCTTTTCTATCTCTATGCCAATCCTGATCAAGCAGTGTCAAGTATAAAAGATCTGCAACTTGCATTTACAGATAACAATACCGATGGTAGAAATGATACTTTGACTATTACCCTGGATATTGATCTTAGCAAGGGGAATGATTCGGTTCT
>DAOUUM010000138.1 GCA_030668165.1 Candidatus Heimdallarchaeota archaeon | reverse complement strand
GCCAAAAAAATCGCATCAATTGTACCGTGGAAGTATATTCCATGTCCGGATATAAATGTAAGGCAAAAGGAAATGGAAATTTTTGTAGATACCGTAGGTGATCTACACTGTGCCACTGGGAAACCCGAAGCAATGGGAGGAATCCCATCTGAATTGGGAACCACAGGTGTTGGAGTTGGTGTTGCAATTGAAACTATTGTTTCAAAGTACAGCTCGGATTATAATTTACCTGAGAATTTATCTGATGTAAAAATTGTGATTCAAGGATGGGGAAATATTGCATTGGGAGTGGCTAAATATCTCAAAGCTAAAGGAGGGAAAATTATCGCAATTAATGATTTTTGGGGTACGATTTATGATCCTGATGGGATAGACTTTGATTTAGCAAAAAATTATGCTCTTGCTGAGAATGAGCAACAATCTATCAAAAATTTTGAAAATGGGAAATCACTAAATAGAGACGCGATTTTCGGTATAGACTGTGATTTATTCATTCCATGTGCAACAAGCTACGCCATAAATGATAGTAATTGCATGAATATTAAAGCCAAATTAATTGTTGAAGTTGCCGATTTAGCAATTTCCGAATCAGCGGAACAATACTTAGCACGCAAAAAAATAAGAGTTTTGCCAGATATTGTTGCAAATGTAGGAAGTGTAATTGGAGCTTACTCAGAATATAATAAATCAAGCGTTGCAGAAGCATTCTCGCAAATTGACCATAAAGTGAAAAAGAGTACAGATCTAATTATTAAAAAATCCTTAGAAACTGGATTAACCCCAAGGAAAGTAGCGATCGATATTGCTGAGCATAAAATCCTTGATGTCATGGATAATCGTATGCAAATTGAAAAATTGTACTAGGAGAAATAAACATGAGCATTTTAGAAGAAAATAAACTAAACACCTCACTCATCTGGGGTGCATTAAGAAATTTAATAGATTTCAGTGAGATTAACGTTCATGAACCCTTCAGTTTGGTGGGAAGTGAACAAGGAACATTTCCAATAGATACATATCATCCAATATATATGGAAGTACCTCGTAGTTTAAAATCTGATATTACAGGTAGATCAAACTTTAGTTCACCAAATAAATACAATAAGAATAAATGGGGAACTAGGAGAATTATTTCATTACCCGTTTTTCGTGAAGAAGGAGACCTTCAAAATGAAGTATTACAAAATATATTTCAGTTATGGAATGATTCCTATGTACCTAAAGAAATTCCCAGTATTGCTATAGCCACAACAATTTATGGTGGATATTCTTCTGAAGGGAGAATTGGACAATATGCAGCAATATTGATAATATGGGCAAATCGAACGGCCCGTATTCTTGAATTAGATTGGTTTGAAGGGCCACTAGAAGATTGTATCACTCCAGAGTGGTACATCAGAACCTCAGAATTGATGACTCGTAAAAACGCTATCAAGAAAATGAGGGAAATTCATAAGATACCTCCAGCTTGGGACAAACCAGTATATTCTATGTTTTCAATTCCATCTAAAATAGATGTGAATTTCAAAGGGAACAGAGATGATACGGGTTATGGAATCTGGGGTAATGGACTCAAATATATTGAATTTGACGACCTCCAAGATGATTTGGAAAACATATTGAGGAAACTAAACGAAGTTTACTGAAAGGAGTAAAAAAAGATGGAAAGTCAAAAAACAAAAAACAGAAAAGAATCAGAAGAAGATTTTGATGATAATCCAACAGGATCTATGTCAACCGTACTAGTTGATAAAGAAGAGATTGATGATCATTTTGATTATGAAGCTATTGATGGAATAATCGAAAGCAGTGGCAGAATATTGAAGGAAATTCAAAATAAGTATAATTATCTATCAAAAAATGATATCAAACAAGTAACAATTTCTTTAAATGAAGCATTAAGCGATGTTTTTCCAATCCTGGAAGAAATTGATGAAAGAATACTTGAAGGTATTATTTTTGCAAAAGAAAGGAAAGCAACGAATTTAATACCAATACTGCAGGCTGTTCAAGAACATTTTGATTATTTATCAAAAATGACTATGAAACGAATTTCAGAGTATCTGGATTTATCGCTAAATGAGGTCTATAGCGTCGCTACTTTCTATACACAATTTAAGTATGAAAAACCGGGTGAACATCAAATAACCCTTTGCTCAGGAACTGCTTGTTTCGTCAAAGGAGGTAATATTCTCTTAGATGCTGCTGAAAAACACTTGAATATTAAATCCGGTGAGACAACAGAGGATCGAATGTTTACACTAGAAACAGTATCATGTATGGGATGTTGTGCACTTGCACCAGCGGTAATGATCGATGATGAAATACATGGACATTTGAAACCATCAAAATTGATTAAATTACTTCAGAAAACTAGGAAAGGAGGAAGTTGAACTGAATAAATCTACAATTCTAGTGTGCGAAGGATTAGGCTGTGGTGGATCCAAACCTGGAATGAATGAGCTCCGAGAATCTTTAATTCAAGCTGTGGACCTACATAATCTTTCCGATGATGTCAAGGTTGATTTTACCGGGTGCCATGGATTTTGCCAAAAAGGACCTATAGTGGTAATTGAACCAGAAGGAACATTTTATACACATGTAAAACCAAAAGATGCGAATGCAATTATAAAACAGCATTTCATTAAATCAGAACCAGTAAAACGTCTATTATACAAAGATGCAGAGACTGGCAAATATATTCAGAATTATGATGAGGTTCCATTTTACAAGAATCAACAAAGAATTATCTTACGTAATTGTGGTCACATTAATCCTGAAAAAATAGAGGATTATATCTCAGAAGGCGGATACAAAGCATTACAAAAATCACTTTGTGATTATGAGCCCCTTGAGGTAATTGAAGAAATCAAGAAATCTGGATTGAGAGGTAGAGGCGGAGCAGGATTTTCAACTGGGATGAAATGGTCATTTTGTAGACAATCTCCAGGAGAACCAAAATATATCATTTGTAATGCTGACGAGGGAGATCCCGGAGCATTTATGGATAGGAGTATATTAGAAGCTGATCCACATAGTGTGATCGAGGGAATGATAATAGCTGCTTATGCCATGGGTGCAACCAAAGGCTACATTTATGTGAGAGCTGAATATCCCGTGGCTGTAAGAAGGTTTAGAATTGCTACAGAAGATGCAAGAATAAACAGATTTCTTGGAGAAAATATCCTGGATACCAATTTCTCATTTGATATTGAAATTTACGAGGGAGCAGGTGCTTTTGTCTGTGGAGAAGAAACAGCACTAATCGCATCGATTATGGGTAAAAGAGGCAATCCAGTGCCTAGACCCCCATATCCCACAACTACGGGAGTGTGGGGAAAACCCACCAGCATAAATAATGTAAAAACCTTTGCCACAGTTCCAGTTATAATAAATAGAGGTGCTGAATGGTATTCATCTATTGGTACTGAAGACAGCAAGGGAACCGCTATTTTTGCTCTTACTGGCAAAATTACCAATTCAGGACTAATTGAAGTTCAATTCGGAACCACCTTACGTGAGATTATTTTTGACATCGGTGGTGGAGTTCCCAATGGCTATGAATTCAAAGGAGTTCAAACTGGTGGACCCTCCGGTGGTTGTTTACCAGCAAGTCTTCTGGATTTACCAGTTGATTACAAGAATATGGCACAATCAGGCAGTATTCTTGGATCTGGTGGAATGATCGTCCTTGATAATAATGATTGCATGGTAAAACTGGCTAATTATTTTCTAAATTTCATTCAGGAGGAATCCTGCGGAAAATGTGTTCCATGCCGTGTAGGTGTGAAAGCGATGTATGACATCTTGCAAAGAATTATTGATGGTCAGGGTGAAATGGAAGACCTTGATTTATTAGAAGAATTAGCAGATACAGTCAAATTAGCTTCGCTTTGTGGTCTTGGACAGACTGCACCAAATCCCGTGCTCACAACAATCAAATATTTTCGTGATGAGTACATATCTCACATAGTAGATAAAAGCTGTCCTGCCAAAGAATGCCAAGCATTGATTAAATTTGCAATTGATGAAGGACTCTGTACTGGATGTACAATTTGTTTCCAGAGCTGTCCAACACATGCAATTATTGGAAGGAAAGGAGAGAGGCATACTATAGACCCACTACGTTGCACTCAATGTGGAATTTGTGAGGCAAGTTGTCCAAGTAAAGCGATCATTAAACTTGATCGATGTGAGATGGAGAAGGTGGTTTTAGTATGATAAATCACCCAATTTATAGAAAGGAGGAAAATTAAATGCCCACTATTAAAATTGATGGAATCGATTTCGATTCACCACCAGGTTGGACTGTCCTAGAAGTTGCACGATTTTTGGGATTAGACATACCAACTCTATGCCACTATGATGGATTAGAACCATGGGGAGCATGTAGACTCTGTTTAGTTGAGGTTTTCGACGCAAATGGATCAAAACTAGTGAGCAGTTGTACCCATCCGGTTTCAGAGGGATTGGATATCAAAACAGCAACTAAAAGAGTGATAAAGACAAGAAATATGGTACTGGAATTATTGATTTCAGAGTGTCCCTCATCCAAAGTTCTGCAGGATATGGCATCCAAATTGGGATTAAATCGGGTAAGAATTGCTCCCAAATGGAAGGATTGCATACTCTGTGGATTATGTGTGAGGGTTTGTGAGGAACAGATGATGGCCGGAGCCATTCAGTTTGGCAACAGAGGCCAGCATCTGGAGGTATCTCCACCATTTGATATCAAATCAGATCTTTGCAGACAATGTGGAGCATGTATGCAGATATGTCCAGTAATCACATTGAGATGTGATGGAGCGGATGCAGCCACTGTATTATGCAATGGTTGTTACAATGAAACCCAACCAAGCTGTGCGGATGAGTTTGACTCATATGACTGTTGGATGGGATTAAAAGGGGAATGTGGAACCTGTTATCAGGTAATAGAAACAAAAAAAGAGGAATAATGTTATGTACGGTAAACTAAATGCGACAGCAGCAACATTAACAAAAAATCGAACAGAGGATTCTGTTGTGCCCATAAGTGGTCTTTGTGTCACTTGTGTGGATGGATGTATAGGAATGTGTGAGGTGGGTAAATCTGCCTATCGTGGAGTGGAGGTACTCTATCCTCAACCCTATGGAATAACTACCTCAGCAGGTGAGAAGAAATATCCAGTTGATCTCTCCCATTTTACAATACTGGGTACTGCCAGGGGCGCAGTAGGTATTGAAGCTGACTCAAACAAGGCAATATTTACCGCTGTTGATATTGAGCAGAGGATAGGGCATGATAAGGGCATAAAGGTGAGATTACCACTTATTGTACCCGGATTGGGTTCGACTAAGATTGCCTCGATGAACTGGGAAGGACTTGCCATTGGTTGTGCAATATCTGGAATTCCCCTGACAATTGGAGAAAATGTCTGTGGAATGGATCCTGACTCGGAGATCGTTGATGGCAAGATTGTGCACTCACCTGATCTGGCAAGAAGAATAAAATTGTATACAGATTGGCAAAGAGATGGGTACGGTGGAATTGTGATCCAAGCCAATGTCGAGGACACTAATCTTGGTGTTCAGGAATATGCTATCAAAGAACTAGGTGTCGAGATTGTTGAGTTAAAATGGGGCCAAGGTGCAAAAAGTATCGGTGGAGAGGTTAAGATCAGCAATCTGAAGAGAGCCCAGATGCTCAAAGAACGGGGTTATATCGTACTTCCCGATCCTATGGATCCCAAGGTGATCAAAGCCTTTGAGAATAAAGCCTTCCATGAGTTTGAGAGGCATTCCAGATTGGGAATGGTCTCTGAAAAAGCATTTCTGGACAGAGTGGCCGAGGTAAGAGCCGCGGGAGCCAAATATGTCTTCCTGAAAACAGGAGCATACAGACCTGCAGACCTGGCAAATGCTGTTAGACTGGCATCTCTTGGTAAAATTGATCTGCTTACAGTGGATGGAGCCGGTGGAGGCACAGGTATGAGCCCATGGCGTATGATGAACGAGTGTGGAGTACCCGGTGTTGAGTTATGGAGTCTATTGTACAAGTACATTGATATCCTGAAGAAGAAGGGTAAGCATGTCCCTGATGTGTCTATTGCAGGTGGAATAACCATGGAGGATCAGATTGTTAAAGGTCTGGCACTTGGAGCACCCTATTTCAAGATGATTGGAATGGCCCGAGCACCTCTAACTGCTGCCATGGTGGGTAAAACTATCGGGAAAAAGCTTGATAATAATGAGACCCCTGTATATGTGAATCGATTTGGAAGAACCACGGATGAAGTGTTTATTGTCTCTGATGAATTACGAGACTTGTATGGTGACAGATATGCAGATATCCCAGCAGGTGCCATGGGTGTGTATGGTTATATGTCACGTCTGGCACAGGGAATGAAGCAATTCATGTGCGGTTCAAGGAAATTTGCCCTTGAACATATCACAAGAGATGACATAGCTGCCTTGACACCTATTTCAGCTGAAATAAGTGGAATTGACTATGTTATGGAATCTGACAAGGCAGAAGTAGAGGCACTACTTGACATCTGAATCTGCATAGGTGGTAGTTATGGAAATACACGAAGATCCAAAAAAATCGGCTAATAACGGATTATGTAGTGATAAGCCTGATGAGGAAAATCCATGGTTGAATGCACTTTCAAAACTGGATAAGGTGGCCAATATAATAGATCTTGATGATGATATTCATCGGATCCTTCAGAAACCCGCAAGGGTCAATATCTCTAACTTCCCCGTCCGTTTGGATGATGGTAGTGTGGAGGTATTTACTGGTTTTCGTGTACTCCATAACGCTGCCCGAGGTCCGGGAAAGGGAGGAATCAGGTTCTCACCACACATGGATCTGGATGAGGTAACTGCCCTGGCATCATTGATGACCTACAAATGTGCACTTGTGAATATACCATATGGAGGAGCCAAAGGTGGTGTCATAGTAGACCCGATGCGGCTGAGTACAAATGAGTTGAGAAATCTGACTCGTAGGTATACTTACAGTATCATTGATGTGCTTGGACCTGAAAAAGATATTCCTGCACCGGATGTGAATACCAATGCCCAGATAATGAGCTGGATAATGGATACCTACAGTATGATCAAGGGTCATACCACTCTTGGCGTGGTTACTGGCAAGCCAATCGAGCTGGGTGGATCACTCGGACGTGAGGATGCCACTGGTCGTGGAGTATTCATCACCATGGATGAGGCACTCAAAAATATGAATAAGAAATCTGATGGTAATACTCTTGGCATACAGGGATTTGGAAACGTGGGATCTAATCTTGCCCAGATAGCATATGAAAATGACTACAAAGTAGTGGCTGTTACAGATGCATATGGAGGAGTTTATGATCCGGATGGACCCAATATTCCAGAACTTATTAAATTCACTGCTCAGAATTCACTACACTCAGTTGATGGATACCTGGG
>DAOUUM010000273.1 GCA_030668165.1 Candidatus Heimdallarchaeota archaeon | reverse complement strand
AGTATCTGAATATTATAACTTTTAGAAAAAATGGAGAACGCAAGTCCACTCCTGTATGGTATGCGTCTGAGAATAAGAAACTATATATCTGGACAGAGAGAGAATCTTGGAAGGTAAAGAGAATCAAGAATAATAATAATGTAGAATTCACCCCCTCAAATGCTAGTGGTGCAGTTAAGGGCGATTTCCTACCAGGAAAAGCTAATCTACTGGAACATGATGAGGAAATATTGAAATTATTCAAAAAGAGGTATGGCTTTCAGTTCAGATTATTTAATTTTTGGGGAAAAATCCGAAAGGTGGATAATATAATTGTTGAGATCGAGACTGATCTAAGCTAAATATCTAGAATTACAAATTTATTCTCAATTACTGGTCTGAATGGGAATTGACTGTTCTCATGGGATATCCAAGTGGGGTACAAACAGGAATTGAATCATTTTTAATCAAGGTTGTTGCTAGAGGCTATTCATATGAAACAAGAGATGGAAAATATTTGTGGGAAATATTGTGAAAGGTAGAGTTTGTAAAAACCCCCGTGTCAGTTTCAAACATCTTTTAATATATGTAAAATAAATTGAATTAGAGAAGGGGTAAGTTACCCCAATATCAGGAGACTAAACCAAGCATGCCAGTAGCAAATCCCGAGCATAGATTGATAGCCCGTAAGGCCCTAGTTGACGTATGGATATGCAGGAAGTGCTATGCACGCAATCCTGTAAATGCACGCAGATGTCGTAAGAAAAATTGCAGATCAACCAATCTAAGGCCCAAGAGAAAAGATTAATCAATTAATTATTATTTGTAATCAGATCTATAATCGATTTTACTTTATCTAGTATCATATTTTTATCATTTTCAGTTATACCCTCTACTCTGTAGGATAGCAGTTCCTCTGTTCCACTTTTCCTGGCTATAAACCAGCCATTATCAAATTCTCCACGGATTCCATCAATGGTGATTAATTTTCCATTCTCATTTCTTATGTAGTTGGATAGTTCGACAAGTATCCTATCCTGGATATCAAAGGGGATATGCTCTCGGTATTCCCTGGTGGATGAGTATTCAGGGAGAGCCAATATCTCCTCCTCTAATATTTTGTTATGGGATTTGAAGCCATCAATTATTTTTAAAAATCTGAGTGCTGAGTATAATGCATCATCAAACCCATAGTAATTATCATTGAAATAATAATGACCGGATAACTCACCAGCAAACTCCGCATTGAGTTCTATAATCTTCTCATGGACCCAGCTATGACCAACCTGACTGATCACTGGTCTTCCACCAGCATCCTTGATCAGTTCCTGGGTTGCCTTGGATACCTTGACATCAATAATAATCTGGGCATCAGAAAATTCTTCCAAAATATCCTTTGCATAGAGCATAATTATCTTGTCTGGTGATATCAGATCTCCCTTTGCGGTCATAAATCCAATTCTATCACCATCACCATCAAAGGCAAGACAGATATCAAAATCAGAATTATCCATTAGTATCTCCTTGATTTTGTCATAGGATATCATTTTAGATGGATCTGGTAGTAATGTGGGGAAATTACCATCAGGATTTTTTCTTATTGATTTGACATCACAGCCCAATTCAACCAGTATATCCTCAAATGCACCCGCAGCTCCATTACCAAACTCAACCAGTATTTTTATTCTGTTTTCAAATTTAAAATTTTCAGTGAGGTACTTGTAATACTCTCTTTTTAGGTAAAGCCCATCTATTACCTTACCCGTTTTTTCTGATAGATCATTAATATAGGCCTCATTTGTGACAAATCTACCCACAAATTCCTCAATATCAGCGTATAAATTATCATAATGATAGGCTGCACCAATTGAATCACAGATTTTTATTCCATTATATTCCTTTGGATTATGTGATGCTGTTACTATCAGACCCCCAACTATGCCCTCATTTGCACTGCATGAAAAATATATCATGGGAGTGGGACCCAGTCCAAGCTTATATACTGTTGCTCCAGCATATTTCATACCCGCAGATATAGCATCAATTAATTCCGGAGTTGATAATCGACTATCTCCCCCGATAGTGATCGTCGGGTGGTCACCAAGTTTTGATGCAAAATAATAACCTGTCAAGAAACCAATCTTGGGGGTTAAGGTCTCATTCCATATCCCACGAATATCATTTTTCTTGAATATGCCTGCCATAAACAAGAATTAATAATTCAATCTTTTAAATTACTAGATATTTCTTTCATTATTTGATAATGAATAATCATAATTAGGTTTTATCAGTCTAGGTCTGTTGAATCGATCTCGTGGTGCCACCTTTCCCCATGAGTTCCAGAGTCCAAAATTACCCACCGGAATTAGACTATCTAATTTATCGATTTTAGTAATCAGTACCGAATAACACCTGATCGCATCCTCTTTGTCAAACCAGTTCTTCTTGTAGCTATTTGGTATTAGTTGAATGAGGTCTATATCATCAAAAAGCTCATCTCTACGTGCTATTCCCTTTGATTCAAATCGATGGGTTGCCACTCTATTCTCAGCATCAATGATAAATCCATTTCTTGCAGGATAGGGGAATTCCTTGATCAGTATTCCATATGCCTGGGCATATGCATTATAGAAAACACCTGGTTTGTCGATCAGAAACTCTTCCAGATCATCCAATCCGATTTGTATGGCATGATCTAGATATTCTTTGTAAATCTTGAGGTTCAACAATAATTCAGGTTGCACTGATTTGAATGTGGATCACTAGTTTATGAGATATTTGATATTTGTAATTGACGTACCCCCTTTTTTTGTGATTTATCTGATAATTAGACAGTAATGGTTCAAATTGGGTGTTATTGGTAAGGTGTCTATTTTTTCAAAAAATTGGGTAGAATCATATAGAATGAGAATTACAGATCAGAGATATTATATCACTCTCTCTGACGATCTTTTAGCGTTTTTCTTCTGACCGGGATGTCTATATAGTTCAAATCCTCCATCATCAATTTTATGGTGCGATTGATAGTTATGAATTTTACGATTTCATTTTCAAATGATGCAGATGAGAAAACACGTATAATTGCAGTAAATTTCAGTTTTTTGCTGAATTGTTTGATCTCAAGTGATATCTCCCCAGAAATATTACTCATCGTTCTGATTCTAACAACTGAATTACCCCTCATGATCATAACTCTCCAGCCAGAATTACCCCTCTCCAAGATTAAATAATTGTCAAGAGAGAAATAATATGCCATAAGGAGGAGTATGAAAAATATCAGGGTATCAGTTGAGATAATATATCCGATTGGTGGATTTCCTTCAAAGGAAGCTATCATAAAGATATAAAATGTATAAATTATAAATATAAACCAGAGTGCAATTCGTTGATTAATCTTGATTTTACCTGGTATAACTAGTTTGGTTGGATTTGACTCATCAAAAATATTATTTTCCGGTAATCTGAAGATTAGTCTGTCCACATTTATCGTATGTATCTGTATTATAAATTAATTTAGCTTCTGAGGGTTGAAAATTTGAGAATTACTCCTCTATTTTAAAATTTAATTTTGCTTTGATTCGCTTTTTGAATTCTTCTTTGGAAATGCTGGTATCTCTCAGGACATAGATAATATATGATACCACAACAACGGCTCCTAGGAGGTAAAATGAATTATTAAATGCATTTAATTTCATCTGGATCTCCTCAACAGCATCAGAATAAAGATCATAACCAATGATATATTTATGGACAGACTGTTTGAATAAGCCTGTATTGTACAGGGTATTTCCCTCCTCTAATTTTGCCTCTGCCCCATCTAGAGCGGAGGAGTCAATCCATGAGTATAAGAAACCATCCAATTTAGAACGATAGTCATTGATCCTGCTAATTGCGGTGTAATTGTACAATCCGGCATATTTCCTTGCCATTGCATCCTCTTCAAATGGGCTGAAATACTTATCCCAACTATCCGTTATTCCATAATCTGAGAGAGGTGAGACAAATTGAGATGTGTATTTTGTGTTTAATTGCGTTAATCCCAGCATTTTTCCAAAAATATCTAGTTGCTTATTTAGGATGTAATCCTCTCCAAGATCTTCATCATTTGTCCAATCCTTTAGGTTTAGAACAGAAAAGCCGATTTCACCCACCTCGTATTGACGATACTCTTCATCATCTGCTTCTACTAGATATTCCCTCTCTGTGGAATCAAGCATCACAAAAATTGGATAAAAATAACCTGATGGGAACTCAAGATAGATTGACTTGTCGTTTCTTACCATGTACTTCATGTTCTCTGCAAACGAGGTATCCACCAAAATAGTCGGTTCATGAAGCTGTTTGGTACTGTCACTGAGATATTGATCTATGTCAGGATAATCATCCAATCCAACGGTTTTATCCTCAATTGTAAAATTGAAGTAAGGTAGAAGATTGAAAACTGCATTTTTAAAACTGGTGAAATCGCTCTTATTGTATACATCCAAGTCCCTGATATCTCTCACACTACTACGTTCAATATAAATCAATGCAACATGATAGTTTCTTGTCGAGGCTAATCCATTATCAACACTCTGCGGCGATCCAATAATCACCTTTTCAATAATCAATGATAAACGATCTATTAGATATGATTTCAATTCTACCAGATCAATAGACACTGTGGAATCAAACGGGGAATCATCGAGATCTCCCGCAAATGCAGTGGGATCAACAAATATCCCTTTGTCCTCAACAAATCCTACATTTCTAAAATCTTGTAAATTATCCTCAAGAGTT
>DAOUUM010000072.1 GCA_030668165.1 Candidatus Heimdallarchaeota archaeon | reverse complement strand
TTTCTTCCTCAATTCCGTTCCTGAGTATTCTTAGTATATCGTCTCTGATGGGTTGTTTAATTATTTTAATCTCAGATTCTGCAGGAAAATCCTTCAAAGTCTGCAAATTTTGCCAATATTCATAAAGAATTTTTCTGTCTTCCCTCATGTGATCTTCTCTTACAGCATTAATTATTCATGATAGCTAATATGCTTACACTTAGCAAGGTAACAACCTTAATATACTTATCTACCAATAAGTGATATGCTGAATGGTACGCCATTCAGATGATGACTGAATGATAAAGTCAGTCAATAGTATAAAAATATGGAATGATAATTATGAGTGAGGTGGAAGTAAAAGGAGCAGATAACAAATCGTTTGGAATGTATATGCTTTTTTTTTCTGGACAGATATTTAGTCTTTTAGGCTCTTCAATTGTACAATTTGTGATCATTTACTGGATCACAATAACGACCGGTAGTGCCTTGTATCTTGGGTTGAGTGCGACTCTGGGTTTTGGATCCACGATTGCAGTCTCTTTATTTGCAGGGGTTTTCGTCGATCGATGGAATCGAAAATACCTTCTTGGAATTGTAGATGGTTTAGAAGCTGCTGCAACCTTTATCCTAGTTTATCTATTTTATATCGATACTGCAAATATAATTCATGTACTTGTTCTACTAACTGTAAGAGGAGCTATGCAGGGATTTCATGAACCGGCTGTACAAGCTATTATTCCGGTGATGGTGCCAAAGGATAGGTTAAGTAAGGTCAATAGTTTAACATACCTGGTAAGTGGAGTTACCTTTTAGGTTGGTCCACCAGCTGCTGCAATCCTAATAGGTATTTACGGCCTTGAGAATATGCATTTGTTATTGATGATAGATGTTATTACTTTCATGGTTGCAATCATACCCCTCCTATTCATCTCAATTCCATCAGTTAAGAAGATAAAAGAGGTGGAGGAGGAACCTTCTTTCAAGAAAGAGTTCATGGAAGGTGTGCAGGTAATTAAGGAAAGACGAGGTCTTTTATCACTTCTAGCTGCTTTTACCTCTGCTAATTTCTTCTTAACCCCATTATTTGTATTATTACCACTTATGATAGTTGAATCAGCTTTGGCTGGTGATGAGACTATGCTAGCAACCAGTATGGTCTTCAATCAATTAGGAGCAATATTAATTTCCCTGGTACTGATAGGTCGTAAATTTTTTAACAATAATTCAAAAGGAGTGGCTGTTGGTTTATTTTACAGTGCGATCACCATGTTTTTAGTTGGTATAGCGGCTTGGATAGGAGATCCGATCATATTATATGCATTTATGTTCTTGGGAGGATTAGGATTTCCAATTGCAAATGTTCACAGCCAGGAGATATGGCAAACCCAGGTTCCACTTGAATTTCAGGGTAGGGTCTTTTCTGTAAGAAGAACTATTGCCCAAATTTCAGCTCCTGTGGCAATGATATTATCAGGGATTATTGCTGAGATGATAGGAACTGTCTGGGTTATTGTAATCGCAGCTGCATTAGAGATGATAAGTATCCTTCTCGCTTGGTTCTTCACCAACCTACCAAATGTTGAGAAGATGCTTGAGAAGGGGTCCAAAGAATTACCAATGCAGGATCTTACAACTGATGAAGGACTAACATTGACATCCTAAAGGTTCGAAAATCCAAGTTTGTCCCAATCCTTGTTGTAATTGATTGGAACATATTCAATTCATTTATATTGAACCACAATATACATCTAATTGAAAGATGTCGTCCGGAGAAGAGAAGAATATAAAAAAATCAAAAATTGAATTTATACTGAAAAATCCAGATGAAGATATCAGCGGATGTACACTTGTTGCAGGATTTTATGGTCTAGGACGAGTTGGATTCATATCCGTCAATCATATAGTTCAGAAATTAGATGCTAAATTGATTGGATATCTGGTTTCAGAATTTATACCTCCATTTTTATCCATAAAGAACAACAGAATTGTCTTGCCATTTGAGATTTATAGGCACGAGGATGTTATATTCCTAACCACTTATTTTGAACCATACAAATATGAGCATCGCTCATTTGCAGAAAGTATCATTCACTGGGCAAAGGATAATAATATATCCCAGAGCATTCTTCTTGGTGGTTTGGATTCTAGGTTAAGAACCGAAGAGGATATTTTTGCAAAGGCAGTATGTACCACCAGATACAGGAATGAATTCCAAGAACCAACTATTCCTTTTGTAGACGATGGACTTTATATCTCCGGACCAATGGCTTTGATGCTAATGTATGCTGAGATATATAATTTCCCAGCGATTGGAATTTTACCTTATGCAGAACGATCCAGACCTGATCCGATAGCTGCATCCCATGCAGTTGAAACTGTAAATGATCTGTTAAAAATCGATTGTGGTGTTGAAGAACTAATTCTGGAAGCAGAAACAATCGAAACTGAGTTGCAGGAATTGGAAGGACTTCGAAATGAGGAAGACACTGAGAGAACTCCTGATCGCGGAATGTTTATGTAAGGTCCCAGCCATGCCAACCCTGAGAATCAAAGTACACCCGAGTATTCATGTTGAGGGCACACCCTCAGTGATTGACGGAGAGTTCAAAGAAATCACTATACTTGAGGCCATGAATTCATTACTGGATTCGTATCCAGATCTCATGAATCTTTGTCTAAAGGATAAAAAAGCCAGACCTGGCATATTATATATCGCAGAAGGTGCAGAATTGGCTAGTCTCGGACTATTAGATAATAAATTAGATGAAGAGCTTGAGATCAGGATTGTTCCTATTCTTCACGGTGGATAATTCATCATAAAATTTAGATATTATTAACTCATAATTTCTGCAATAGCACTTGAAAATGGGATGTTTCCATTAAGGGATATTCCAATGATAGTTTGGGTGTCACTCGATAGTGTACATTTCGAGTTCCTTGTTTTTTACGATCCAAAAATGCTGATTCATATAATCTTGTTAGATATGTACTGATTGCTGAGGTTTCTCCAAGTGATAATGTACCAGTAATAGCCAATTGTTGGTCTTGGATATCCTTGGCATTGAACCAAAGAGTCTCAGCCATGAAAGTTCTGATGAATAAAGCAACTCGCTCCCGTTTTGAAGAATTCCATATTTCATCTACAGTTCGATCGTCTATGTATGTTATTCCACTCTGTTCAATTTCAGGTTCCAATCTTGGTGATGTGGGAATTGAACTTGTCAGTTTGACAGCAGAAATCATTGCTGTTATCTGATCGGGTGTCATATCTGGGGACACTTTGATAACAGTACCGTCGGGTAAGGTAATCTCTGATGGCTTGACCATAATCTTCCAAATACATATTACCAATCTTATAATAAAAACTCTAGTATTCCCTAGATCATATGTGATTTATTGCGCATATTAATTATATGAATATTTGAGAGGTTCTAATGGAATTTTATGATCGTCAGAATTATTAATTGCATATAGTTTTTCATGGTTTATTGCACGATATTATCTTGAAATATTATCAATAACTGTTACAGGTTTCTCGTCAGATTCTTTTTGACAGTTCTTCTTTGACAATTGTCGATACGGTTTTACCATCGGCTTTGCCACCAAGTTTTCCCATGGCCTTACCCATCAGTGGTTTCATGGCACCCATACCTCTTTCAAGATATGAGGGATTCTCCTCTATAACCTTGATAATTACATCGCGAATTGCAGAATCATCTATTTTCTTGAGACCAAGATTTTCTATATGTTTCTTGATTGGGATTGGTTTCTGTGTCTTACTAATTCCGATTAATAAATCCTCAATGGAACTTTTTGATATTTCACCTTGGGCAATTGCCTCAAAAATATCATGAAGATTTTGAGTGGTTACCTTTTCAATGGCATACTCCTGTCTTCTTAAATCCACAAATGTGGATAGTATGGTGTTTGCTATCAATTTGGGTTCAACTTCATGGGATGTGGCTAATTCTTCAAAAAGAGTATTTTGTGGATGGATTGCAAGTTGATGAGCCAACTCAACTGATATTTTTAGATCTGATTTATACCGCTTCACTCTATCTTCCGGCATTTCAAAAACAGTATCATTGATTCTTTTCAGTAATTCTTTTGATAGTAGGATGGGTTTGATATCAGTTTCTGGGTACATTCTGGCTTTTCCGGGAAGTGGTCTAAGGTAACCAGTAGTCCCATCTGCCCTTGGTGCCCGAACCTCGGGTATGAGCCCTTTGGAGGACATCCACATTGTCATTACACTTTTCACACCCTCTATTGCTCTTCTTCCAAGTTTTTCCGGACCGATCACTAGAATGAATCCATCATTATCTGCTAATTTTAGTTCTTTGTTAGTCTTGTCTACTTCTTCCTGACTTATACCATATTTGGGTAATTCATCGCTGTGGAGAATGCCTCCAACACCTGCGATAACTTTGGCTACCTCAGATATCTCAGTGCCCAATCGATAGTTAGGTTGCAATTCAAAGTTGATCAATCCTTTCATCTTGGGTAATATAGTTCCAATTACCTTTTGTTTCTTCTTCAATGCAGTCTTGACAAATTTTGCCTCAGTATTTTTGTATAATTTAGTTAGATCCACTGATTTCAATTCATCAACTGAGTCCAAACCGAATTCCCTATTTCTCAGGATTTCTAGTAATTCAACCATCCTATACTGTCGGATTGATTCATTCTGAACATATGTGGGTAACAAATCAAGTTCAGAAACTCCCTTGATTTCAATACGAGTTCCTTTCTTAATTGAAACATTGAGATCCTGTCTAATGGTACCCTGACCACGTCTGACAAACCCGGTTGTTCTTAATAACTCCCCAATTCTAGCCGCAGTATGCATGGATTCCTCAGGTGAACGAATATCAGGAGAGGTTGCAATCTCTATCAATGGAATTCCCAACCTATCTAATCTGAATTTTCTTATGTTTCCCTCTCTTCCCACATTTTTTGCAGAATCCTCTTCCAAATTGGCCTGGTAAATCCCTATTTTCTTACCATCCACCTCTATAAATGATTTATTTGATATGTAGGCAATCTGAGAGGTTCGTTGAAATCCGGAAGTGTTGGATCCATCAATTATTGTCTTTCTTGAGATCAATAACTCGTCAACTAGCTCCAATCCAAATATATTCTTGGCTATTGCTAGCGATCTGTAAAGTGCCTCCTCATTGATTGGTAAAATTGGTTCTTCATCCAACTCGATCAGACAATTTGTATCTTCAAATCCTTCGTAAATTGTCTCAGCTTGTTTTAATTTCTCAAATTGAGCAGATATATCTATATCTCCAGTTTCTCCAGAAACTGCTCTAAATTGCCGTTGCACGGTGAAATCTGCATCATCCTCACGTATTATGGCAGGACAACTACAGAATAACTTGCTCCCATTGACTTTGCTAACTTCTCTGTCATCATATGGAGCTAATAATTGTTGATGAAATTCGAGCCCACACATCATTCCCTCTTTTTCATAATCAATATCTGTTGGTGCTTCAACCTTAAATTTTTCAACCATCAATCATTCCTCCTCTGATAAATACTTGCACGGGTTATCTCACCTGCATAATTGGTTATCATTTGTTCTTTAACATCATCTGTATTCTGATAATTTCCCAGAACCCATCCCAGCTTAACCAATGCAGTCTCAGAAATCATATCACTCAGATAAGTAATTCCAGCCATGTATCCGGTCCTTGTGGCCCGATAAACATAGGGATGCACTCTTCCATAGATGCACTGACTGGTCATGCCAATGAAAATATCATCCTCTATCGCTCGTTCTATAGCAGACATAAAATTCCTTGACTCCTGTCCCTCTGCTGGGAATGTGGCGACGTGACCCAATCCAGTTCCCTCTACAATTATACCCTTTGAACCCTTATCAATATAGAATTCAAGTATTTCTGGAGGTATTCCGGGATATATCTTGATTAATGCAGCACTATCGTCATAATTCGTGTTTGCATATGGTTCAAGATCATTTCTTCTTGGCAATTCATTATGAATCTCGGTTAGTTTACCATCATTATCTACCCTTGCAAATGCCTGTTCCCCTATTACCTGAAATGCATCCCTTCTGGTAGTATGGTTCTTTCTAACGCGTGTGCCCCTGGATAATTGAATATAATCATCATTTGAAGTCTCATGCATGGCAACCATGACACTTGCAATATCTGCATTTGCTGCGGATCGAGTAGCTGCGATAAGATTTGATGCACCATCAAACGATCCCCTATCACTGGATCTCTGGGCACCGGTGAGTATGACAGGAGCATTGATATCACGGATCATAAAGGATAAGGCAGCTGCAGTGTAACCCATGGTATCTGTACCATGTGAAATAACCACTCCATTCACTCCATTTTGCAATTCTTCCACAGAATCCTTGGCAATCACACTCCACTCCTTTGATGCTAGATCCTCAGAACCCATCGAGAATAGTGATTTGACAGATTTAAATGAGACCTCATCAAATAGTTCTGGGAGTGATGCAAATATCTCCTCAGGTTCCATGGCCATCACCACACCACCTGTTGCATAATCAATACGACTTGCGATAGTACCACCAGTAGCCAAAAGAGATATTTCTGGTAAATTTTTCTTCTGGGATGGTACTCTAACCTGAAATTTCTCAAGATCCACTGATCCAGACAACTTCTCCAATTTGACTGTTTTCGTTGCCCTTATGCCCACATTATATCCATTGTCGAGTTTAATAAGAATGGATTGAGGATCACCCAAATCACTTTGTGCTAGTAAATTTCCGGATAAATCTTTGGACCCCTGGATGATATGAATTTCATCACCTGGGACCACCTCTATCTCTTTAAACTTATCTTTTAACCACTTTACATAATTACCATAAATTGATGTCGTAGTCGTGATTTTGGCTTTTTTCTTTGCCATATCTGAAAAATGAATTATCTTCATAAAAGATTTATTTTGCTGAAGAGATTTTTTGATATAATAACAGGTGTTCTCTTATTATTAATATAATCAAACTCAAAATCGAATTATATGATATCCTTGACGGATGAATTGGGAAATTTTAAATAATAATTCCTCCGACAAACACAAAATGAATAGTAATTCTCTGGAGATTCTTCCACAATTAGAAACTGAAAGATTAATCATTCGACAATTGAATGGTAGTGATCTAGAATTTATTCATGCACATTATCAGAGACCTGAAATATCACATTTCACACTTCTTCACTTTAATAACATCAAGGAAACAAAAGAATATTTTGATATTAGTTGTTTACCACCTTTTTCGAGAGAATTCAAAATGGGTATAGTCCTAAGGGATACAAGTGAATTAATCGGTACTGTGAGTTTCTTATCCTGGAATCATAAACACAGAAATGGAGAGCTTGGCTATGATCTGGCCCCAGAGTACTGGGGAAAAGATCTTATGTTTGAGGCTTTACTCGAGTTTCTAACATATCTATTTGACAATCTAGAGATCCATAGAATTGAGGCAACTACCAATGAGAATAATTTACTATCAAAAAAATTACTTGAAAGACTCGGATTCATGCTGGAGGGAACGATGAGGGAGAAATATAAGATTGATGGATACTTTCAAAACGAACTTCTCTTCTCCTTGATAAAATCAGAATATAATTAGAAGATTTTTTTATATATTTACATTCCTGAAAACATAAATTGCCCAACCAAATACATCTCGTCCCTCTTCCAAATATTCTTTTGAACTCTTTGCGACCTTCTTCAAGAGTTCCTCATTATCTGGGTCTTCTGGATGCTTAAGGACATGATCATCAGCACCTAACCATTGCAGGTGTTCATACTTATCCCAATCATCCAAATTACTAACTAGTGCATATATTGGTCTTAAGCCCAATTTTTCGGCTACTACAATGTTCCCCGAATGAGTATTATAGGCTCCAATATTTATCCCAGTATCTGTGAGGTAATTATCTGATGGTAATTTCTTCCAAAATGGTTCTCCACTCATAATCAATCCATTTTCTTTTGTGATCTTAGATAATGCTTTTAGAGTATTTTCATGTCCATCAAAAATCCAGGAAGCACCCATACAAACTGTGAGATCGAATTTTTTATCAATTAACTCCTCCGTATATTCTTTTCCTTCCATCTCAATAAACTCTATATTTTTATCATGTCCTCGAGTTTTCGCCCTTTCTCTTCCCTCAGCAATGGCAAATGGGGAGAGGTCCACACCTGTACCCTTAATATCTCCATACGCTGCCAGATGAATCAGCAATTCTCCTTTTCCACAACCAATATCTAGAACCTCTGATCCGTCTTGAAGATTTATTAATGCAATTAGCTCATCTATTCTCCCATGACTCTGAGGATTCATAAATGTGTGGAATCGGTGAGTAATATCAAAATACTTCCATTTATCCATAATTAAATAAAGTAGGGCATCATAAAAGGATTCTGTATACCCGTATTTATTAATCGAGTGATAAATTAATCTCTATACTATGTGCGACCATTTTGGGAGAATTTTTGAATATAATATGGTTTCACAATTATTTATTTTAGAAATTTATTTTTAATTTTTTATATTTAATTATTCCTCAGGTTTTTTCTCATCTTCTTGTTCAGCTTTGAAATTACTCCAAATCCTTTTGATTCTATCACCAATTGGACCCTCATCACCTTCAACAGAAGATTCTGTAACCCTATAACGATCCATAACAACAATTGTTCTGGACTCAGCAAAATATCTGACTCCGCTCTTCTTGAACACTTTCTCAAGCTCCATACGAAGGCTTCCGATGTCAAAAGGAATCTCTCCAAGGGTCATTTTAGCGATAACGGAACCAGATACAAATGTCCTGTGACTGCTATCTTCACCTTCTGTGGAGTTGCCAATTATAACGGAAAGATCATTATCATTCATTCCAATGAGTAGGCCTTGGATTTTCGTACCATCTTTGGTGGTTACGATTACATTTTTGTTCACAAATGCATTCATTTCTGTTTTAAACGCTTTGTTAAGATTTAAACTCATAATTAATTCTCCTAATCCACGAATTAATTTTAGTATACATATCAGTTCCGATAATTTGCAGTTTTTTGAATCAATTATTTTTCTGTAAGTTAATTTTATTGTCTATATCATATCAATCAAATTAAAAATTGAGCGCTTAAGATAAATATATGGCTTCATTCTCTATCAAGACTTGGGATGGATTGGCAAAGATCGGTGTGTATGAAACTCAAGATCATAAAATGAGTACTCCAGCCCTTTTTCCGGTGGTGGATCCTTTCAAACAGGACATCAAGATTTCCGATCTTAAAACTAAATTTGGCTATGACCAGGTGATCAGCTCTGCCTATTTGATGAGCAAGAGAATGGGAGATAAAAAGATCAAAGATTATCCAAAAATACATGATTATTTGGAATATGATGGTCTGGTAATGATGGATTCCGGGGCCTACCAATACATGATGTATGGAGATATTGATCTAACTGTTGAATCTACCATGGAGATCCAAAATCATGTGGAGACTGAAATTGGAGTTATCATGGACCATCCAATAGGTTATAACATCACTCACAAAGAAGCGATGCAAAGGAATGAGACAACCCTGAAAAATCTGCAACAATCCATACCTCTATTTGAGGGATCTATTGTTAATTGGACCCTACCTATTCAGGGAGGCAAGTATATTGATCTCTTATCAGATTACCTTGATGAGGTTACCAAACCAGAGATCATTGATAAGTTCTCATTCT
>DAOUUM010000424.1 GCA_030668165.1 Candidatus Heimdallarchaeota archaeon | reverse complement strand
ATGAATTAAAATTCAAATTCCTAGAAGATAGATGGAAGGATGCGATAACCGTGAGGGTGTATCCCTCACGAAAGATGAAAAAAATTATTAGTAACAATAAAAATATTAAATTGAGATCAATGGTTGTATTGCCACCAAGATCAAATGTGGTGGATATTCAGCTGATATTCGATGGTGAGATTGAAGATTTTATAGCAACAGATCATCTAAAACACAAAATTGCTGTGAAAAAGGAGAGAGTAGTGGGAATCGATCTGAACAGACGTGGGGAATATGCAGTAGTCAGCAACCTTGATGTCAACATGCCAGTTGATATACTTGAGCAATCAAGAAGATGGGATGTGGCACTTAAGAAAATTGCACATCTGCAGTATCTACAGAGTAAGGCAAAAAATGCGTGGAAACAAAAAATCTATGAGTTCCAGATAGATGCACTCTACAGACGCAAAAAAAATCTGAGGAAGGACTACCACCTGAGACTTGCCAACTGGGTGGGTCAGCAGATGGTTAGCAGCGGGGCAGATACCTTGGTGATAGAGGATCTGGATATTCGAACCTATGGTACAAGAGGAGCTCTTGCCAGGGCTATCGAGAGCATGGCGGATGATACCTCTCTCTATGCAAGAGAGGTACTTGCAATTGGGAAATTCACTAAAAAAGGTGTGAAATTGCAGAAAGTGTCCGCCTACAACTCATCAAGAATCCATGTGGGTTGTGGTGGAACTTTGAAAAGAGATATCTCAAAAAATCAGTATGATATTGCCCCCTGCTCAAGATGCAATAAACTGGTAAATACGCATAAAAATGCAGCTATTTATCTAGTCAGGTCCACAAAACCCTGACAGACTCTGTTTTCAGAGTGCATGACAGATTTTGTCATGTAAAACGTTTTGTGTGTATCAGTCCAGTGACATCTGTATTTACTTATATGCAATTTGTCCCGAGATGATTTGAGCACTTAATGAAGATAAAAATTTCTTTACTTATCCTGACGGCACTACTCATTGTTCCCATCTCTGCAGTACAAGATGATAATATTAAGCCCTCACAGGGTCTTGATCTATCACAATCAGATTTACCTTATGTATTGAATGGAACCATTACCGAGGATGCAGATGAGGTGTGGGATCCTGAGGAATTTGATATAATCAACTATAAAATTGCTGCGGGTGAGAATTTAACAATCGAGTTCTTCACCTCTGCCAATGCTGAGCTTCATGTATTCTATGGTAATTTTAGTGATTACAGGGATATTGAGGAGGCATTACGTGATATGGCAGATTATGATGAGAGCGATCGACTACTTGCCGGTAACTATACTGTTGATGGTTATCTATCCTTCACCTATAATCCCAGTACTGATGTGGATAATAATATTGCAATCTTCACTCTTGATCCCACTAATCCCCCATCCATGAATTATTCAATATATAGCTCTATTGAGGGGATTATTGTTCAACCCTCCACCCCAACTGATTCTGGCTTTGATATGGGATTGATCCTGACCGGTTTGACCTATCTCATACCAGTAGTGTTTATTGGATTGCTAATCTTTTCTCAGTACAAAAGACGTGGATCCAGGCAAGAAGAAAAGGTAAACTTGTAAATTTGTAAAATTCACTCTCTGGTTAATATAGTATCTCAGATCGCAAAAATCACTGTGTTCAAATGAAAGTTAATCATTCTGAAAACTCAATAAATTCACTTGTATTTGCTATCTCAAGGATCAGATTATATCCAAAGCATGAGGATGGGGTCTGATAACCTGGTTTTTTCTCACCTGACAACATCTTCTTCAAAATAGTCACAGTTGATCTGGCTGTGAACAGATATCCATCCTCGGTGTTCAATCTCACACTTACTGTCTCTCCCCGGTCATTGCTTACTGTACCCCTTACCATCATTCCTTCACCATAAATTTCACCGGTTTTTAGTGGTGGATACATCTTGAGTTGCATCCAGGTCATGAACTTCTCGTAGAATCTCAATTTTAGTAGCCAACGGATATAATGTGTGAACTTAGCCATCCTTGCCATTGATTTGGGAAAAGGCTGGTAAACCTCTATATTGGGAATTCCAGTACTGAAATATGCCGTACTTACATCTCCCCAGGGTATAAGGTATGTTTTCTTGGTAATTTCCTTACCATCTGGGGTTGTAAATATCATTTCTTTTGATTTGGACAGGATTGGAACTACTTTTAAAATACCTTTTTCTCTGATTGCCCCACCCACCTTCAATCTTTCCACCTGGGATTTGGTTGTTCCTCTTGATGTCTTACCCATTCCATGAAAGGCAAGTTCCAATCTATCAGCATCAGGCAATTTCTCAGCTAGGTAATTGGCCACACAATCAGTGGGTACCACATCAAACCCAGTACCAGGCATGATCATGATTCCCTTTGCTTTGGCCTGCTGATCATAACTTTGTAAGGATTCAAATACATCTACCTCACCGGTGATATCTAGATAATCAGTTCCACTTTCCAGACAAGCTTCTACCATTTTTTCAGCAGTCCATGAGAAGGGACCTGCACAATTCACCACAATTTGGATATCCTTGAGCTGATCAACCACCTCATCATGAATATCCAAGTTAAATACTCGGAATTCTAGGTCAAATTCCCCAGCCATCTTTTTTAGTTTTTCTTGATTCCTACCTCCAAGGATTATTGCTAGTGATTGTTCTGATACCAACTCGGTTATCAGTTGTCCAGTGTATCCATAAGCCCCATAGATGAGAATATGTTCCATAGTCATGTGATCATATGATTAATATATTAAAACCCTGCTGATAAATAAAAATAAATCTAATTCTAATCTCTTCTCAAAATCGCATAGTATCTCAGATCATTGAGTATGGGATCCACCATCTCATCATCTTTTAGTGAGTAGATCCGGTGTACCTTCCAATCTGTATGTTTTACCAGTGATACAAAATAGGGGATGGTGTAGGTTTTCAACTGGTGATCCTCGCAAAAATCAGCCACTAGCTCACCATTATCGATTATCTTGTGATGCATGGGCATACTTGCTATACCTGTGTTGACATCAATTTTGTTCTCATTGAACCTTATCAGCTGAATACCATCTGACTCTGTCTCGAAGAAATGTTTTGATCCATCT
>DAOUUM010000043.1 GCA_030668165.1 Candidatus Heimdallarchaeota archaeon | reverse complement strand
CGCTAAATTAGAAAAAGCCAAGATTATCACAATATCTGCTCTGTGGTGTCCTGATTGCAGGAAAAACGTGCCCAAGATGGCAAAAATATCACAGAACCTACCATGGGAATTCGAAGCCCTTGACAGAGATGGTGAGGGGGTAATCAAAAAATATGATATCAAGAAGATCCCTACTTTCATAGTTGTCGATAACAATGGTAATGAGATGGCAAGAATCATTGAGGACCCAAAATATGCATCATTAGAAGAGGATCTGTTTAAAATCGTAAGTAATGTATACTAAGAAATTACATCTCATATACTATCTAATATTATTTTTCTTATTAATTATATTTCAATAATTGACTTCTATCACAGAAAATTTATAATTTACTTGGATGATGATTTAATTAATGACTGCTGAACAGAATAAAATAATTATTTACCAATTATTTGATTGTATCAACAATAAGGATTGGGAGCAATTAGATAAATTGATTCATAAGGATTTTGGTGAAAAACGGCCTAATGATGGCTTTGAAGGATTAACGGGTGTGCAAGCAGATGAGATAACCTACGAAGAAGAAAATCCATTTATGGCTTTTATCAAATTAATACAACTATCAGAAGCAAAGATCTCTAAATGGAAAGAGTTATTGAAACAAAGTAATTCTAAACAGGGATTTTTAGAGGAAAGGCAATTTGCATCTGATATCCTAGTAAACTGGGAGATCAAAGATATAATTGCAGACGAGGATAGAGTTTGGGTATTAAGAGATTGCATTTTCAAAGATCCCAATCAACGAAATATCAAATTATCTTCATTCATTCTCCTTAGGATCAAAGAGAAGCAAATAATCAGTTTTATTACATCAGGACGTTATTATAATTCTTTAATTCAATATGGTAGAATTGTAATGGCTCGAAACAAGGTAGAAGAGGTTGAAAAATATATTCAAACTTTGAAAAATGTGGGTATTATTCCCCAGTTAACAACTAAATAAACTCACTAGAACTCTATGAAATAATAATCTAAACTACTTATCAACTAATTTGTAAGAGAAATAGGGTGCAATAACAGCAAAGATCAATATTGGGATCGAAGCCCAGTAACTCCAATCAAAAAAACTGCTGCCTCCAGTCATTCCATCAACAATTGTGACAAATACAGCTGCACCTATAGTATAAGGTACACTCATCTTCCACCCATTGTATTCCTTCAATCTTCTCTCAGCATCACTAAGTCTGGCTTTTGTATTCGTATTGGTCTCATTTAAGGTGCTACCACAATCTATACAGAATTCAGACTTTGCTTCATTATCAGTTCCACAAGAAGGGCAGATTATGCTTGATTTACTCATTGATGTACAGGGATTAATCAGACTAATATAATATCACAATTTTAAATAGTATTTTTATAATTATTTTAGATTTAGCATGGCTTTTTTGATTTTAAATTAATATACTATATTGCCTTATTTATTATAAATTATTAATAATCAAATAGAATTAATTTTTTGAATTATAGTTTGGAGCGGGGTGAATGGGTAAGTCACATTTTTATTTTCTTGTATCAGCCTCTTTTTATTCATATATACGAAATTTCCATATGGGTGAATATTTAAACAAAATACTTTAATAAGATATTATGTTAAGTTAAAATTGTATGGTTGAGGATGATCCATATCCAAAGGATACCCTGATGGCTAATCCGGATAGGATGTACGATATCATTCTCGGATTGGACAAGAGGGTTAAGGATCTGGAGGAGAAGCTGAGAATAATTTCCCCCCCAGAAACAGGCACTCGGAAAAGAGGGGGTAGTGACAAGGGTAAATCAGGGATGACATGGACTTGGGCTGCTGAGGTTATTATAAAACACAATTATGTAATTGCTTGCATAAATTGCCAACATGAAGCACCAGAGGCTGATCAGATATTTAATTACTCCAAACGGGTTTTGGAGATGGTAAAACCACTGCAAATGGCTCTCTACGAAATCCATAGCTACCATTTTGAATGTCCAGCATGTAATAAGACCACCCAAGCGGCAGAACCCACTCTTCAGGGTACATCCCTGGGACCAAGATTTTTGGCATTTTTGGCCACAATGAGATTCAGGACCGGGAGGAGCTTTGAGGATATGAGCCTCACTATTACAGAAATTACTGGTGTCAAGATCTCACAAACCTCACTAAATCGAGCCATAAAAAAAGTGTGTGCCATACTTCAAGAATATTCAGAAAACATCAAAACAGGGATTATGAACGCTGATAAAATTTATTTGACCATTCCAGGCAACAAATCCAAAAGGAAAACAAGTTCATTTCATGGTATATTTACCGATCTAAAATCCATCTGTATAAGTTTCAAGCATCCTGATAAAGAGACCGCAATTGAGGCCATGAGCTCATATAGTAAAGATTCGTCTCCTGTAATTAGAGAGGAAACACCCGAGGAGCTGAGCCATATATTGGAGGATATCAGATTGTATACAGTAGGTAGAACGACTTTCAAGAGCCAATCAACCAGAGAGATCTATGGAGTCCTGTTAACCGTGCTAACAACCTGGAATATGCAGGGTATACATATTGAGGAAAAACTAATAAAAGTTCTGGAAAACCATCTCAGATCCAAAATCATTACAATTAACTAATTCTAAAATGAGTATAATATTTTGATTATTCCTGTTTCGTATTATTTTATATTATTCAAGATTGTTTAATTCTAATTTACAACATGATTATTTTCTTTGCATTCACTTTTTTAACTCTCCAGTAGAATATGGTGGAGATAAAGTAAAGTGCTGCTGTAGTTAGTATGGGAAAGGTAAATCCAGGTTCAACCACTATTCCAAGTACAGGAATAGAAAATCCATACTCAACCACTATCCCACCAATTACTTGACCAAGACTAAAGAAAACTGCCCAAGATATTCCATTAGCAGCATTCAATTGCGATCGGTATTTACGGGGTGTCTGGTCCATCTGTATCTTGGTGACCAAGGGCATAGTACCGTTCATCGCTGCATTTCTCACAAATAAAACCATTAATGCAAAAAATATTATGGGTTCACCTGCGAGAATAACCAACAAAGTAACCGATATTAATTGATTAAATACTATTAGCTCTATATTACCAAACCTATCTGCATAATGGGCATTGAATTTACCCCATAAACCCGTGAAAATCGTCATCCCCGCAAATACTAAACTCAAATCGGCGAGATTAATCTTATAAATATCAAAAAAGAAACGGTTAAGATAGGGAATGGTTATTCCTGCACCCAAACCTATGGTATACGAACTCAACAAGGTTAACAATAGTATTTTAATTGCACCTGGTGCAAAATCCTCGGGATTAATTACTTTTCTGATTGCTCTTCTGATGAATGACTGATCCAATGAGGGACCATCCATATCATTATCATCTGAAATTGTAAATTGTGATGCAATGCTCCCCTCATCATCCTGGCTAATGGTATTCCCATCTCGAATGAACATAACAACTATTAAGCCGAGACCTGCAATTGCTGTGGCAATTTGAATTGTCAGCTGAATTAATCCAACATTCAGGTTCTCAATATTCGTGGTATCCATATCAAGAAATACAAAATATCCGATGAGATTTCCACTGGCACTTGAGATCTGCGATAACAGGAAATTAGTCCCAAAAACACGATTCCTATCTGCGGTTTTCAATGAGTCCGCAAATAATGCAGTTACAATTGGAAACAGTGAAGATGTACCCATAGAATACAGTATATTGCCTATCATCACCTCTGAGAGTGAGTTGGAATATGATAATAGTACCATTCCAGTAAAAGCAACTGCATATCCTCCCATGGCAATTACATCCTTTCTCAGTCTATCTGCTGCAATTGATGTGACCACGGTGAATAGCGATCCCAAAAATGATGAAACTCCCAGTACCCACCCAAGATCTGCATTGGATCCACCAAGACCGTAAATCAACCAAGTGCTGGAGAACCACAAGATAGAACCTGAGATTGATGTAAGAAAAAATAGTAATAGAATTATCTTGACATTTCTGTTGTCATATGGGCTAGATAATTCATTCTCCATGTTCAAACTGTATGGAATTTCTATTTAACCTGTATTATAAAGGCAATAGTCATTCTCTATTAATGAATTAATAATTTCGTTATAGCAAAATTTCACAGATATATCGATTATCCCAATTGAATCATATAATCTTATTAATTTAATTTTGCTAGTAAATTTATCATATGGTGAATTATAATTCCTTGAATTACATTGAAGAGCATTTAGAACAGTATTTGGACCTTTTTGGAAGAGATAGAAACCCAAATACTGCAAAAAAATATCATGATGAATTTTGTTTTTTGATGAGAGATAGATGGAACAAACTTGATAATATTAATTCTGAGATATTAGAATTTGATTTTCATCAATTAAAGGGATACAATCTATGGTTACCACCAATTGACCCCAATAAGAAATTCATATTAATTTTCGGCCATTTTGATACCGTTCCTGATTGTCCAGGATGGGATGATAATGGCTCTGCTCTTGCAATAATAGATCTTCTTGTCCACTGGTACAATGATTTACTATATGATTGTAAAAGTCTGAATATTGGATTTTTAATCAATGATTATGAGGAATCAGATCCCAGGATCTGGTCAATACTTAAAGAATTTCAGAATTCACATGAATTTCACTGGTCTGATCTTAATTTCAAACAAGATAGTCCGCTGATACCCGAATGGATTAAATATGTTAATGAAAAATTACCACAAAGAGACTCATTTGTGGGAATCAGAAATTTTGTAAAATATCTTATCACCACCAAAATCAAAGACAATGTGGAGATTTTTATCAATCTGGAAACCGTGGGATTTACCAGTGAGGATCAGCTACCAATACCCAACGTGCCTGTAGTAGTGACGAAAGGAGATTTTATAGGATTAGTTGGTAATCAGGATTCTGAAAAATGGATTAACAGGTTTATGAACCTTCATGATAAGGATCTGCCCGAACTACAAAAAATCCCCCTGATTGTTCCTCAAGCAGGTCACATGGTTCCAGATTCAAGAAATGCTGATCAATCAGTGCTTTGGGATTTAAATTTACCAGCAATCATGCTGACCAATACTGCATATTTCAGAAACAAGAATTATCATAAATCGACTGATACTGAGGTAGATTTCAATTTCATGGCCAGATTATGCCAACATCTGATTAATTTATTTGAAAATTTATAATCACAAAATTATGAGGATCAATGCTTAGGGAATACTGATCCCCTGAATAGCTTTGAGATAATCAAAGACCCTCGATTCCAATAATTTATCACGGATAGTGGCTGATTCCAGTCCAAATTTTTCCCATTTATTTATTAGTTTCTGCAAATTGATTCTCTCCTTCTGAATTACCTCACCCAAAAATTTCAGATTAAGTGTCTCTGCAAGATCTTCCAGATAATCTATCAATTCTAATGCCTCGTCAACCTGTGATGATGCCAACAGTAATCTAGATCTGAATATATTTATCTCCACCAATAATTGCATAGATTGTTGTTTTTTGGCTATAATGAGAATTCTCTCAATAATCTCTTCAATTTCTCTAAAAACTGCATCATTCTCAGTACTATTGTATTCAATCAGAAGTATCTGACAAAGATCTTTCAGAGCCAAAACATGTAGTGAATGATAGATTATATCTCCAGAAGTGATCTGCTCCAACAATTCCTGTGCTTTGAATTTATCATGCAGTCTTTCCTTGCTCAGAAAGTACTTTGCCTGTATGTACACAGCCCCTCTTTTGATCAGCTCATCCGAGGTACTTGATTTCACATTCTCAAATAATTTTTTATACTCTGATATCCTGTCCTCATCTCTCTGTTCAATGGCGATGATTGAGGAGTAAAATAGAGCTGCAGCGATATTGAACTCTATCAGGTGACCGGGATCAAATGCTAGTACTGCATCAAAACAATCTTTTGATTTTACAAAATTACCCTGTTGTAGATGGGTAACTCCCTGGGTGATGTATATTTTTGCAAAATCATTGGCTCTGGCATCAGATAAACTTTTTAACAAGATCAATCCTTCATCAAAATATTTCATTGCCTTGCTTAATTCACCATTCCACAGTGCTATAGTGCCCAATCCAGTAGTAGCCCTCACAGTTGCAATTGAATTATCAGAATTTATAGATAGTGGAACATTGAAATAACCGATTGCATCCTCGAAATTTCCCTCATATAGACTGATCATGCCAAAATAGACAATGATCTCACAAATATTATCCAATTTCTTCTTCTTACCATATAGGTTATATGATTTTTGAAATTCTAAGGTGGCTAAATCATATTCTTTGAGGTAATAGTAGGTAACGCCCATCTCAAAATGTAAATCTGCTTTGAGAAATGGATCCGAGGAGGTGTGCATTAAGTGTTTGATATCTTCGAATTTTTTCAAAGCTTTAGAGAATTGGAACTTGTAATTTAAATCTCTAACATTTTCGAATATTATCCCCAATTCTTTGCCAAATCCATTAATTTCATCTTGGTCAGTATGGGGAGACACGAAATACCAGAAATATTAAAAATTATAAACATAGTGCACCCAGATAGTATAAACTGTAAAAATTTATTTTTGTTGAAGCAAAGTAGATGATGAAAGTAATAATGATTTATTATTATTCCAAGTTATTTCTAAATAGAATAGATATTCGTTCTATCGAAATGTGATTGGTAACTCATTTTTGAATGAGAAGCCCCTAACTTATTTATAGTAATAGTTTTCCGTTGTAAATATTCTTAAATAAATATTTTCAATTTGCTAAGAATTGGAGGAAAACAATTATGAGAAATTTCAAATTTATACTTGTGGGCTTTGTATTACTTGCCTCTATTATGCAATCACCATCTATGACTCTGGCAGAAGAGGAATACGTAGTTACATATGCAATGCCTTATGATTTTAGTGAATATTCCCAATTTCGGTCACAATCTTATGCTACTAAGCAATGGTTATCTGCTGTTGGGGCTGGTTTATATTCAAGATCCATAGCAAATGATAGGACATATGAACCAGAACTGGCAGATGGTATGCCAGATATTAGCTCTGATGGTTTGGAGTATACTGTCAAACTCAAAGAGGGACTGAAATTCAGTGATGGAACTCTATTAACTGCAGATGATGTTGTCTTCACATATCATGCACTCCTGAACCCATATATCAATTTTAATACATATGCTACCTTTGCAGCATACTTCACCAACGATTCAATCATTGCTATTGATGATCAGACAGTAGAATTTACATTAGAAGAACCTTACGCATTTGCACTTCGTCTACTATCGGCTGCAATACAACCTGCTGCTCACTTCCAGGCAAGATTGGATGCAGGAGATTATGATTGGAATACACCTGATCTATCAGATTCAATATCTGCAGGACCATTTATGGTCGATTCTTTTGATTATACCAATATGGAAATTGTGATGATCAAAAATCCATACTACTGGAATGCAGATTATGTGGTTTCTGACAAGATCGTATTCAAGAAGATTGGTGAAAAAGCAGCCGCTATTTCTGCACTTGCAGATGGAGAGATCGATATTCTTGACGCACAATATGTAACCGGAATGAATGAACTTGATGGAATTACTGGAATTACTGAAGATTTCGTTGCCACACCATCCCACCAAGAACTTACTTTCAATCACATCAATCCATACTGGGGAACTGGTGACAACCTAGACGTTACTGATAAGGTAGAAGGTGCCAAAGCAGTTCGTAAAGCAATATCACACTTAATCGATCGTGATTTAGCAGCAAATCAAATTATGCAGGGACTTGCAGTGCAAGCAGCCACCATCGTACCACATACCTCAATAGGTTGGGATTCAACCCTTGAATACAGAGAATTCGATGTTGCCAAGGCTATTGAGTACATGGAAGCAGCTGGATTTGACTACACTGGAATGGAAAAAGATGGTGATGGATTCTATACAAGCTCTCACTTCAACGTTTCAGTACTGAGTCCGAATACCAATGCTGCACGTAATCAATGGTCATCTCTATTGGTACATAACCTACCCCGGATCGGAATTGGTGTTACAGAGCATCTATCAACCGGCTGGGATGTCATCATACCAAGAACTTTTGGTTCTGATGTCCCCCCAGGAAGTTTTGAGGATGACGGATTTGACCTTTTCTTTGTTGGTTATGGATGGCAACTAGATTTTGATCCATACGGATTGTATGAATCAACCTCATTCAGGCCAAATGGTGGAAACTATCATAATTTTGCCAACGCTGAGTATGATGCATTGATACCCACATATACAGAAGAACTTGATCTTGATAAACGAACAGACGCTTTCAAGCTAGTACAAGCATTCTATTATGAATGGGTAATTGTAGCACCAATTATATACCCACAAGAACACTGGGCATATTCTAGTGATCTTCTTGGATATGATTCAGTCTTGCTGTCAACGAATTGTGCTGAATGGGATCAAATTGGATATGAAGAATATACCTTCACTGACCAAACCACCAGTGATATTTCTGACACCAGTGATACTTCTGACACCAGTGATACTTCTGACACCAGTGATACTTCTGACACCAGTGATACCTCATCGGAATCGGTTGATTCATCTACCAATGTACTAGATACACCTGAATTTGATTTGGATTTTAATATAATGTATTTTATGTTTGGTTTTATCATGATCTTAATACCTCAGAGAATTAGAAAGAAATCAACCACATAGAAATTGTATGTTGATCAAAATTATATTTGATCTAGTATTTTTCAATTTATTTTAGATTTGGATAATAATTATATCAAGTGACTAGTATTCAAATATTGAAGGGTTTACATTGGAATATGGATAAATCAAAAACCCCCAGAGAGACAATACTTCAGATTGTCAAGGAAAAACATCTGATGGTAAAAGAGATCATGAGTGAGAATAATATTGATTCTTGGATTGTATTTTTGAGAGAGAGTGATGCCAACCCGGATCCAGTACAGGCATTTGTAATTGGTGGAGAGATAGTATGGACATCCGCATTTATCTTCTTTAACAGGGATAATATTTTCCAAAAAATTGCACTGGTGGGAACATATGATGTCGATGCGGAGAAGGCCAAGGGAATATGGGATGAGGTTATTGGATATGATGAGGGAATAAGTACAAAATTAAAAGAGGTAGTAGCAGAATTTAATCCCAATAAAATTGCACTCAATTATTCGGTTGATAGTGTTATGTCTGATGGTCTATCTCATGGTTTATTTTTAAAATTGAAGAAAATCTTGAATAATTATCAAGACCGGTTTATCTCCGCTGCACCCATTATACAGCCTTTAAGATCCAGAAAAACAGAAACTGAGTTAAAACTGATACTAGAAGCCGCTCAGGTGACAGAAGTTATTAATTCTGAAATAACTGAACTATTCAAAAATGGTATGACTGAAATTGAAATTCAAAATATATACCACTCAAAAGTGGAGGAACTGGGATTAGAAACCTCTTGGCAGAGAGTATCCTGTCCAGCAGTGGATGCTGGCCCTGATAAACAGATGGGACATGTTGGCCCAACTGAATTAATAATTCAAAAGGGCCACACACTACACAATGATTTTGGGGTCAAGAGGGATGGATATTGTTCTGATATCCAGCGTATGTGGTTCTTTGGCAAGCCAGATCAGTTACCAGATGAATTAAGACATGCATTTGACACAGTAAGGGATGCGATTACTAAGGCATTTGAAACTGTTAAACCAGGAATAACTGGATTCCAGGTGGATAAAGTAGCCAGAGATCATGTAATTTCACAGGGTTACAAGGAATTTATGCATGCAACAGGACATCAGGTGGGAACCAAAACACATGATGGTGGAGCTTTACTGGGACCTCATTGGGAAAGATATGGTGGTTTACCTGACATCAGACTAGAGAAAAATAATGTATTTACACTTGAATTACATGTAATCACTGAGAACTATGGTGGAGTATCACTAGAAGAGATGATAGTAATTACTGATACCGGGGTAAAATTTCTGGTACCACGACAAACAGACTTCATATTTGTTGAATTGTGAATAATTGTATGAAATTATTTTATAATTAAAAATTAGATAATATGATCATATAAATATTTAATATAATATATTTAAAATAATTTTTACTTATGAAAAAAATAGTATTATTATCTGTAATGTTCCTCCTACTCAGTACTGGCCTTCCAGTATCTGGAGAGGTTCCCTGGGAGGTGGGAGACAAATACACTTATACCGCGTACTACGAGGGTGCGTTTACAGTTGAAGAGGATATTCGGGATGATATCGGATACTCATCATCTGGAACCACTGAAAAAACTAGGGAATTTTTAATAAATGAGATAAATGAGACTGCTAAAACTGTAAGTTATGATGTATTAGATACTCAAGGTGGTCGATATGATCTCACAACCAGTTACAATGCAACCGAAATAGGTGCAAATTTTGGTAATTTTGGTGCGTGGCTTAGCGAATATGATAATAAAAGTGGATATTATATTCGGGATATCTTTTTTATTAGTCCATTTATTGATATACCGATTCTTGTAGAACCAGAGTTTGAACAAATAAACAAAGCTTTTGCAGATACTTTGAATACATCTAGAGTGGTTTATTCATATTATGATTTGAATTTAATGAGATATATTGATTTGACTTTAGGGGATTTTCTTGGTAATATGACCTTTTGGAGCATACAAGGCCAGCAAAATATTCCTGATGCAAAAGATGCATTGGATAGTGGGCAAAAATCATATGTTATGGAATTTGATCTATCAGGTGTGGCTGTTACTAGATATAACGAGTTCAACGGTACACATTACATCTACAAATACATTGTATATGATACTTTCAAAAATATTTATCGATGGGATTATCAATCCAATGGTGAGTTAAACTCCTATAGTTTTGATATCAGGTCCTCCTATGTTCGTGATAATGCAACAGTAAGTCAATATGATGTATATGAAATCAAACAGGGAGGTAATGCCGCAAATAACACCAATCTAGGTGGATTTGAGCTGGTCACTGCATTAGGTTCTTTATTTATCCTACCTGTGCTTATCAGACGTAAGAAATCAGCTTCTATAAGTGAATAATTTAATTTTCTTTAATTAAATTAACAACCAAGTCTTCAGATCTCTTATCATTAATAGTCAGATTAATCATATTAATACCAATATCCTCTCTCAGATCGATCTGTTCCATTATCTGTTCAGGAGTGCCCACCAATCTATTTTTCTTAAAATCATCCAAAGAGGGCACTTTCTGACCAAACTCAGCCAACTTAGTACGATAGATCTCCACTGATTCATTCACCTCATTTTCTGTCGAACCAATAATCGCTGCCATGTTTGTGGTTATTGTTATATCACTTAATTTTCTTCCAGCATTATCACAATGCTTCTCTAGCACATTGATTTTATTTTGCAGAGTTTCGATTGATCCTCCAAAATTAGACATCTGGGCATATTTCGCCACGTATTTCAGAGTTACTTTTTCTCCGCCACCTCCAATTAGTATAGGTGGGTGGGGTTTCTGTAAGGGTTTTGGATTGAGATAAGCATTTTTTAATATGTTACCACTAACATTTGTTGTCTCCTCAGCCTTCCATAGTAACATCAGATCCTGTAACCAGTACTCAAGTGTGGTCATTCTCTCTCTCATAGTTCCAAATTCAAGTGAGAACATTTCATGTTCCTTCTGATACCAGCCATTTCCCAGACCAACTGTGACCCTACCATTTGATATATGGTCAATCGTGGATATCATCTTTGCAAAAACACCTATGTTCCTAAATGTTACAGGTGTTACCATAGTTCCAAATCTGATTCTTTTAGTTACCATTGCCAGAGCAGACATCAATGTCCAGGTCTCATATAATGGCGATTTGTTGGGATCTGGAGTTCTTATTAGATGATCCGCGAAAAAGAGTGTATCAAGACCATATTTCTCATATTTTGTTGCTAGATTGACATATTCCTCAATTGTTGTTTTTGGATTGAAAGGCGAGGATCCATGGAGATAAACACTTAATTTCATATTAATTATCTAGTCCTACTTGTCAAATTCAAAGTAAAAACAATACTAAGGAAGAATAATTTATTACCTTGAAAAATAATTAATTCCTACAAAATAGTCTTTGTATTATTATTTCTACTAGAATATCGTTTTCTCCTTGAAGAATTATACAAATTTTTGAGTGGGTTAAAATTAATTGATTCGTGAATCAACAGAAAATAATCGATGATTCAAGTAGTTTCTCATCGCTGGTCATTATATTAAATGAAATATTTCTATCAAGAAATCCAGTTGCTGCAACAGCGATGGGATTATCAGAGTACAATCATAATTGGCCAGATATATCATTAGAGGGTATTCAGACTGATATTTCACTGTTAAAATCAATCAAAATTAAATTGATTGATTTGGAAAATACAGTTAAAGTGAATGAAGAAGAAGATTATAAATTATTCATATGGATGACCGAATTCAATATCATTGAATTAGATGAATTCAGGTACTGGATTAATAATCCCAGATTGTCAAGTTTGATAATTTCTGGTTTTCATAATCTTATAATCAAAGATCAATTTAGTAATCATAATAAAATATCCGCAATCAATTCTAGACTTGATGGCATTGAAAATTTAATCAAGGATATTCAAACTATTCTGACTGAACCTGTAGATCTCTGGGTAAAATCAGAAATCAGGGCCTGTAAATCATTACCAAAATTTCTCGAATCTATTCCAGATCATCTTGAAATGACAGAAAATAGCAAAAACATATTGAATACAAAAATTATCAAAGCACTGTCGGAGATTAATAATTACATACACTGGTTAGAATCCCTTGAAGCAAGTCCCAAAATACCTATCAAGAAAGAAGTTTATCATAAGCTGATTAAAACAAGAAAAT
>DAOUUM010000415.1 GCA_030668165.1 Candidatus Heimdallarchaeota archaeon | reverse complement strand
TATATTCTATGAATGAATTTAAAGACAAAGTAGCTGTAATCACTGGTGCTGCTAGCGGTATCGGTCGTTCTCTCTCAAAAAGATGTGTTCAAGAAGGTATGAAAGTTGTTTTAGCTGACATTGATACAACAGCTTTAGCTTCTACTGAGGCGGAACTAAAAACTATGGACGTATCTATTTTGTCAATCCCAAGGGAGGGGAAATCGAGGGTAGACCAGTGTACAAATCCGTACTCGATATTCCAGGTGAAGTAGATGCAGTAGTAATTGCAATCCCTGCCAGATTTGTTCAGCAAGTGGTGGAGGATTGTGTGGCAAAACAGGTCAAGGCTGTGATAGTAGAATCCGGTGGCTTTGCCGAGATTGGTGGAGAGGGCAAGGTAATGCAGGAAAAACTTATCAAAACAATCGAGGGATCCAATACCAGAATTATGGGTCCAAACTGCATAGGTATTCTTTCACCCATGGATGGGATTGATACAATTTTCATTCCACGAGATCGAGTTGGAAGACCTTCTCTTGGACCAATATCTTTCTGCACACAATCTGGTGCTCTTGGCTCAGCCGTGCTAGATGCATTTAATCATGCAGGTGATGGTGCATGGTTCTCCAGATTTGCGTCATATGGTAATGCTTCTGATATAAATGAATCCGATCTGCTAGAGTATTTTGGTAATGATAAAAAAACGGAGATTATCCTTGCTCATCTTGAAGGATTCAAGGATGGTCGTCGTTTCATGGAATTGGCAAAGCAGATTACCCCGAAAAAACCAGTTGTTGTACTAAAAACCAATCGTACTTCTCTGGGTGCAAAAGCAAGTGAATCTCATTCTGCCAGTGTTGCTGCAAATGATGAAGTTGTTTCATCCTTATTGAAGCAGCATGGAGTTATCAGAGTAAATGAGTTCCAAGAATTGATCAGAATTGCTAAAGTATTGCGTTATCAGCCACTACCCATGGGCAGACGTGTTGGGATTGTAACTGATGGAGGAGGTTTTGCAGTATCTGCATCTGATGCAGTAGAAAAACAAGGTTTGAAATTAGGTCAATTAGAACCCTCAACAATAAATACGTTGAAGGCAAAATTTCCACCATGGTATATCTCTTCAAATCCATTGGATTTGACCGGTACTGTAACTGCAGAGGAATTTATCTTTGGGTTGGAACAATTCTGTTTTGATCCCAATATTGACATAATCGTGATGATCATCATTCCTTCAGCTCCACAGTTTGAGGTATTTGAATTTTTATATCACCTCTCCAATTTCATGGTTAAAGTGAAGCCAATGCATCCAGAGTCTGCAAAGAAGACAATATTTGCAACCACACTTGGTGGAGAAGAATCTGATATCATAGAAGCTAAATTAAATAAGCTCGATATTCCATCATACAGCACACCAGATAAGGGATTAGAAATTGCAAAATACCTGGTTGAATACCGAGAATTTCTCAATCGGCATATGGTCGATGAGGAAAGGGAGGCCTGCTAATATGAACAGTGAAGAATTTCTTTATGATATAATCAAACAGAAAAGGCAACCACTGGAAGTGGAATGTTACAAATTCTTTGAAGAGGAGGGTTTTAAGTTTCTGCCGTATTACTATGCCACAACTATTGAGGAAATGCAGGAGATAATCGATAAGATGATGGATGACAGACAAAACAAATATGTCTTCCAAGTTATGTCTCCCAGAATTTTGCACAAATCAGATTTTAAAGCAGTAATTCTGAATGTAAAGGCAGAAGAAGCAATGGAAACATTTGTCAATCTCAAGGAAAAATTCGCCAATCTGGGATTTGAAGGAGTATTGATAGTACCCATGGCACAAGATGGTGTGGAATTAATTGTTGGCAGTACTTATGATGATACCTTTGGCTATATCACTATTTTTGGAATTGGTGGAGTATTCGTTGAGGTTCTAAGAGATGTATCCTTTGGAAAAAGCCCTCTAACAAAGGGGGATGCGAAATTCCTAATTGATGCAATTAATTCCCAGGATCTGTTGAATGGTCCCCGTGGATTACCAAAATTGGATAGATCCGCAATGGAAGATTTTCTGGTACAATTCTCTAAAATCAGCTGTAAATACAAGAATATAATAAAAGAAATTGATTTAAATCCAGTAAGAATAACTCCCCAGGGGATATTCCCCCTAGACGCGCGCATTGTTTTTCATTCAGAACGTTGTTAGAAGCTGAAATACAGGATATTATCATAATTAGGAGTTATTTGGTAAACACATAATGCTAAAAAATTATTAAATTTTTAACTAATAGATCAAATTAATTACAATCAAATTAATTTTCACATCCTTTAAATGCTTAATACAGAGAGGATGGATAGGTTTAAAATAGCATTTTTGTGCTCCGTAAAATGGGTAAAAGGAGAATTATAGTTGGATAGAAGAAATACTACATTTAATCTGGGAGCGATTGAGGGGATAGTTGGTACTATGTTCTCAGGAAAAAGCAGAGAGTTACTTTTTAGAGGTATGAGAGCAGAGGATTATGGTAGTGTTCCTGTATATTACTTCAAACCTGCTGTAGATACAAGAGATGACAATAACATTTCATCTAGAGATGGACTAAAAAAAGAAGCAATTGTATTCAAATCTGGAAAGGAGATACTTGAACATGTCCACGATAAACCAAGTTTAATCTTGATAGATGAGGCTCAGTTTGCAGACGAGTCACTGATTTATGCAATACAACTATTAAAAAACATGGGACATAATGTGGTTTTGAGTGGATTACCCCTGGATTTCAGAGGACAACCATTCAATATTATGCCTCAAATAATGGCTTTGTGTGACTATCCATTGAAAACGGTTTACTCAGTATGCTCAATTGAAGGCTGTCATAATGACGGTGCATCACCTCAAAGATTACGCAATGGTGAACCCGATAGCGCTTTGAGTCCAACCGTCATCATAGAGGGAAGCGCAGAGAATATTTCATATGAACCCCGTTGTTTTGATCACCACTCGGTAAAAGACATAGAACAGTACCTAACTGAAAGAATGAATAATAATCAATAATTACTGGGATAATTTCTTAATTTTATCAATTTCTTCCCTCGAGGGAATTCCATCTAGAGTACAATTTCTTTTCTGATAGAAAATGTCTAATCCTTCCTCCATATCTTCTTTTGATTTGAAAGAGGTCATACCTTTAGCAATACCACTAGGAAGTGGTTCATTCATCAATCTTGATGGTAATTTATCGG
>DAOUUM010000097.1 GCA_030668165.1 Candidatus Heimdallarchaeota archaeon | reverse complement strand
AGGCACTCAACCAATTAAAATCACTGAGTTCACTTGATGATTTAAACCAGCTAAATCCCTAAAGATTGCATCGCGGCTATCCCGCATAATTTTGATTTTATCAGTTGCGTAACAATCTCACTTTTTAAATAAGCTAACCCTATCAATAATTTAGAAGGAACAAAATTAATTTGTTCAAAAACGGAGATTTAAGCAATGAGTGAGACTAAGATCGTCAAGAAAAAGAAGAAATGGGGCAAGACCACATCATACAACAGCATTAAGAGGGCTCAGACCATCGATGATGCAAAGATGAAAGAGATTGAAGAGGCATTGAAGAAGAAAAACAATGTATTCACACCCACAACATTTGCAACCCAGCAGGAAATAACTGTGAGTCTAGCCAAGAAATTACTTGACTCCCAGGTTGAGGCAGGCAAATTAAGTATTGTATACAAAAAATCTGGAAATAGAATCTACAAGAATTAAGTTACAACTGATTTCACTCGAATTGCAATCCAAATTCTCCAAATTTTCTAGATATTGAATTTTCAGCTATATAATCTGAGGTTAATCCACAATAATCAGATTTTTTGATGGGAAAAATATCTATAAATTGATCAGTTTTTTAATCAGGTTCTTTTGTTTTGATATCCCTTCCCTTGCCTTGCGATCTCTGTAACCTGTATCAAATACATTTCTTGTTATCAGATAGAGGAATAATAGGATCATCAGGGTCATCAGTCCAAAAATAGCTGGTAAAACAATCAACAACACAGGAGAGTCAACCATCAGTGCATCTTCAAGTGCCACAGGGTAGTAAACTCCCCACATCAGAAACAGTATGACACCAAGTAATATCATAACACTTGCTGCAATAATATACATCTTATTGGAGATCAGATCCATAATTAAATCGGGTTATCATCTTATATTAAGCTAATCCAGCTCAGGATTAATTATTTCAATATTCAAATGAATTTTGCTTTATTTAATTTTATTTATTTTAATTTTTGTTAATTATATTAATTTACTATTTTTTATAATATTAATTTCTCGGAAATTTGGCTAGAACTTCAAATTCATTCTCAACCAGGGATTTTGGAGTGACACCATTACTGATATACCCTGCGATCTGGTTCTGATTCTCCATTTCTCCATGGATCAGATAGATCTGCTTGGGTTTGACAGTATCTACAAGTGTCTTGATTCCCTCGACAGAAGTATGTCCAGAAAATCCAAACCTCTTTATCTGGGCTTTTATTTTGATTTTCACAGGTTTGGCCTTCCAACCAGGGATAATTGTCACTTCTCTTGCACCCTCTAAGATCTCTCTGCCCATGGTTCCCTCTGCTTGATACCCAGTGATGGCTATCAGGTTATTGGGATCATCGGCCACGAACTTCAGGTGGGTATGCAGGGGTGATGGCTCCATCATACCACTTGTTGTAACAATCACAGATGGTTCATCAGACTTGCCGATAAAATCTCTGAATGCTTGTGGATGGTTAACATTTTCACGGGTAATGGCTATGATGTTTGAATAATTGAAGGGAGTGTATGTTTTCTCTCTCTTCAATCTTCTCAAGATATCCTCATCCACCCAGTTTTTCACCAGATACTTCTCTGTGATGGCATTCATCTTATTGATCATACCATCTACATAGATCGGATACTCGGTTATCTGCTCGCCTAACACGGTCAGGATTTCCTGTGATCTTCCCAGTGCAAATGATGGAATTATCACCTTGTGACCCTTATCAAGGGTATCCAGTACCTCATCGATCAACTGCTGATTTACCTCGGCTCTTGGTTGAACCTTACGCAGTCCATTGGTTGTCTCAGTGATGAGTACATCAACTTCACCATCTGGCATATCAAATCCGTTGTACAGAGGTGTCTGTGCATCGTTGATATCTCCTGTGTATAGTATCTTGAAACCGTCCCAGTCTATTAGGACCATCGCGGCTCCCAGAATATGTCCGGCATTGAAGAATTCAATGGTCACTCCTGGAACAACCTCTCTCTTCTTTCGGTACATCATAGTTTCTATACTATGTGTTGCCCTCTCCAATCCGACAGGAGTCCAGTGTCTCTCACCCTCGATCTTCATATGATCTTGCCAGAGTAGTTGAACTATATCCTTGGTTGGTTTGGTCATGTACAATTTACCATGATATCCATTCTCCCATAGTGCGGGAAGATATCCACTGTGGTCCACGTGTGCATGACTAAGTATCACCGCATCAAGTTCACTTGCTCTTTTCTTCAATCCATTTGGTCCCAGAGATAATGCATCCTTGGGTTGTATCTGAATTCCGGCGTCAATTAATATTCTCTTTTTATCATCCTCGATGATAAACGCTGATTTACCGACCTCACCCGCTGCGCCATAAGCGGTTAATTTGAGGCGGTCGTCATAAAATTTTGTTGGTTTATTCATTTTATTCACCATTGGGTCATCGTATTATCAGTATTCTCTATCATGTACGAAAACGAGATTGACTCCCCTTGGGAAATCTGGATAATACTCCCTAATCTTATGTAGAACAATCTCATATAAAAGACCATAGATAAAACTAGATGGCCAAGTGTTTTGTGGTTTGATTAATTGAGTATTCATTTTTTGGCAAATATGGTATCTAATCCATTAAATTTGATCAAAATAAATATCTTGAAAGATTAGTTTTAAGAGAAAGATTAGTCCTTAGAATATTGAATATGAGTTTTCGTGAGCCTAGTGACGAAGAAAACAAAAAAAAGAAGGATGCCCTAGCAAATTTTGCAGCTGGCCTTGGCAAGGTTGTCGAGGAGGATAAAGAGGCAAAGAAGGAGATATTAAAAGATGGGATAGAATCGATGGAGAAATCCGATAAGGGTTCTATTATGAGCTCCAAAGCCCTCACTGGTAAATTATCATCTATCCGTCAGGAGGCTGGGATGTCGGCATTTGTGGGTACCTCTGGTAAGATAAAATCTCCAAAATTCAAACGAAAGGAGTTCATAGAACTACTTGCCCGTGAGTTATTACTCATAGGTAGTGAGGAGATGCGGGACCTTGGAGGAATCATTTCAATTGCCAAACTGACAGATCATTTTGCTGAGACCCGGGAAAATTGGGAATTGAGAGATAAAGACATCAAAGAGGGTGTGGAATACCTCAAATCGAAGAAATTGATACCCAAATTTAAGAAATTATCTGATGAATTGCAACTAATCCATTTCAAACCGATTGAATTATCCCAGGATACACAGGAGATTCTTAAAGTGGCTCATGGGATAGAGGTAACCAGAGATAAACTGGTCAGTCTGCTGGGCTGGACCGCAGAACGTGTGGATACAGGTATCAGTTTGTTGAAATCGAATGGACTGGCAGTTGAAGATGATAGTTTTATTTACTTCCCAGGATTATGGTAAGATCCTTATCACTCGTAATGCTAAGTTTCTATTGTTATTAAATCTGATATGGACTGCTATCACAGTTTTCTTCCTCTCATGGGAGGACATTTTTAACTGGAATAATCTGTCTGCAGATAAAATATCTATGGGATTGAGTTTAGATACCCTGAATCTTGAATCATTTTTCACCTACTGGTTATTTCACTATGGCCAGTTACACCTCCTCTACATATATCTTCTTAGTATTTTAGCCCTCACTGAAAAAAGTGCGAGTAGAAAACAGTTATTGGTTCTATGGATGGTCCTTGTATTTATCTCCCCATTTGTGATATATGGGCTATCTTACCTGCTTGCACTTCTCCTTGATCTCATTGGCTATGGAAACATGCTTGTTAATCTGCTTGGTATTCATTATCTAGGTGCTTCTGTTATTGCATGGGGTTTTGTGGGATTGAGCCGAAGAAGGGATTTGCTGGTATTGATTGCCTTTCTGTTCCCATTTTTCTACAAAATATTAGTTTCTCAGACTCTGGACTTCACTCCTGATGTTTCCCATCTGATCGGATATCTGACGGGATATATCATCTCACTGAAGCTGTGAACGTTTTTCTATCTCTTTGATTAAGGCACAGGAGTTGCAGATGTCACTATTGCTGGGTGAATTACATATCTGGCAGGAGCTAATTGGTTTATTCAAACTATCTCTCTCATTATTTGGTAGCAGCGCTCTCATCTCATGCAATTTATCTGAAGACATAACTGTTGAGAAAACAACAGAGGGATCATTTATCATCAGTTCGAGTAGTAGATCCCTTATCTCACCCCTGTAAGAATCCACAGCATAGGGACAACTCTGCTCCTGATAGGGCAGATTATTCAGATTGGCATACAGCACAATTTCCATCTCACTGGTTCTTCGAAATGGTTTTACCCGGTTAACAAATCCCGGACTCTTGTAGGTGGGCACAGGATTGCTATGCAGAGTTTTCATTATATCTCCCCTCAGTACATTCATCAACAGGGTCTGCGCCTCATCATCAGCATTATGGCCCGTTGCCAATTTGGTCGCCCCCACCTCCTGGGCTGCCAGATTGAGTGATTTTCTTCTGAATGGTCCACAATAGGCACAGGCAGCAACCTCATCACCTTTTAAAACAGTGAATGCCTCATCCAGATCATATCCAAAATTCTTCTTGAAAGAGTACTCATAATGTTCAACTCCCAATCTTTTTGCAGTCATCCTGGCAAATTTCAGACCATCCTCACGGTAGTTAGCTATTCCCTCATCAATACTGATGGCAATTATTGTGGAATCTCTGCTGGATTGTAATCTGACCAGAGTTTCTAGTAATACCACAGAATCCTTACCACCAGAAAGACCCACTGCAATCACCTCATTTCTGTCAAATAGGTTGTATTTGTTCACAGTACGTTGAACTCTCTTCAAAAATGCCCTGTTGAAATGATTGAGACAGACTATTGCTTTGTCCCATGGTCTTCTCCAGACCGCGTTTTCATCACAATACTGACATTTTGGAAGTTTCATCTGTATATACTGCTCTTTAATTACTAGTTAAAAATATTGAAGATATTGTCAATTGCCCACTTTTTTATCTGCAAGAAATTTGTTAATATTTTCCCTTCCCACAATGGAATTGGGATAATCCAGTGATTTGTTGCCTCCAAGATACAATTCCCACAGATTATTCATATTGTAAAGAGAGCTTGGGATCTCTTCCAGTTTATTATTGTTCAAAATGAGCAATTTCAATTTGATTAAATTTTCAAATATAGGACCATCAAGGATGCTTAGTGAATTATGAGATAAATTCAATCGGATAAGTTTCTTGAGAGATTTGAAAATATCTTGTGGTAATCCTGTTAACTGATTATGATCGATTTCAAACCATTCTAATCGTTCACAGTTGTGCAAACAGGGCATGATCATGGATATATTATTATTGGACAGATCCAGACGGATCAGATGGGATAGGTTGGAGAATGTGTTTTCCTTGATTCTCTGTATTTTGTTAGAGTTGAGGTAGATCCACTTGATAGCTGAGTTTTTGGTAAAAGTTCCTGGATCAATTGAGCTAATGAGATTGTATCCAAGGCTAATTTTTCTGAGATTAGGTAAATTAGTGAGTAATTTTGCGGGTAGATTGTTGATGCTATTCTCTGTAAGATTAATTTCGTCTATTTTTTCCAGACCTGAGAAAATAGATTCATCCAGGTTCTCAATATTATTATAGGATAAATCAAGGGTTTTCAATTGACTGAGGTTTTTTAAAAGATGGGCATCAATCTTCAATATTCTGTTTTTCGAGAGATTCAGCTCTCTGAGAGAAATTAATTTGGAAAATAGATCAGGATGCAATTCCTCGATTCTATTCTCTGTGAACTCTAAACTCTCCAATTTTTCATTGTGTTCAAAGAAATTTGGTGGAATACCCTTGATCTCGTTGAATTTAATCCTCAGATGAGTCAGGTTCTTACATTTTGAGATTAGATCCTTGTGAATGATCCGGAGTCCGTTATTCTCCAATACCAGTAATTCCAGATCGGGAAAGGATAATCTATCCATCTCGACAATATTTATATTTCTCAAGTACAATCGTTTCAATTTTCCATTCTCAAAATATGCATTTTCTTCTGGAATCCTGTTTAAAAACCCCCCTATATCTAGTTTTTTGAAAATTATTTTCAGATTTTTACTATCACTCATATTATCTCCTTATTTTGGGAGCTTGAAACGGAGTAGGGCAACAATTCTGCCAAATCCCTCAATGATCTTACCAGTTTCATGCATGGAACTCATTATAGTAACCTTACCACGTGAATTTTTCACAGATTTTACCAGATCATCTATTTTCTTTCTCAATTCTATTGTTGTTCTTAACTCAGTGTCAAGAATCAGGAGATGTTCAACTGCCCCCATTTCTGCTGCTACATACACATCACTGGCGTATGCCACCAGGCCGGTATTCTTACCGAGATGATCCAGTACGTTCTCAACCAGATCTGACTGGGCTTTTGCCGAGTTCTCACTTACAAATTGTTGTGGTATGTGATTCATGATTAGTTCTCTTAATCCAGGTCTTCCCGCAGAATTAATTCCCACATTCACAGTGTCTTGTGTGAGATGCCTGTGATTATTTTTGATAAAATCCATGAATTCCTCATGAATGAATCCAGGGCCTCCAATAACCTTGTAATCAGTATTATCTTTGATATCATCCAAAAATTTTGCCATTAATTTGAAAAACTGCAATTTGGACTGATTGTACTGATTGGGATCTGATCCCTTTCTTGTCATACTGGGTCTCAGTTCATCCAGTATTTTCATGGCATGAGATCCCACCTGTGCAACAATTGCAGATTCATCATCTATAGCAACCAATATCAGTCCAGATGATACTCCCAACTGGGCTTTTCTCATATTTTCAAGGTCAAATTTTGTCCAGTTATCCTTGATAATGGTCACTTCTTTCAGCAGGGTGATATTTATTGAGTGATGAGTGCCCAGTGACACTTGTTCGTCAGACGCTGATTTAATCAGGCCTTTAACTCTAATTACATCACTAAAACCTGCGAATTCAACCTCATTAACAAGTAACTGCATGAGTACTGAGATACGACTGGTCGAATCTTTACCACTACCCACATTTTTTATTTTTCTAGTAGTTTTTGCCCTGATCTGATCCTCCGGGAGCAGTAAATTGTACAATATATATAGATCCTCAGAATTGTGAGGCATAACTGTGACCTCATTGTTCCTCAAATCTTCCTTAATTACCTTCAATGCAAAACCATCCAGTAAATTATTATTATTATATTTTAATAATAAATTGTTTCTAGTGTTCCTAAAGATAGCAATGATATTACTAGAAAAATAATAACTAAATTCACCATTTAAAAATTTCAAAAAATTGTAAATATGAGATTTGCCAGCAACAAAATACCGGCAAGAACATAGACAATTTTGTTTAATCGGTCTTTATTTCTTCCATAAAATGAGCTCTTAGAGGTCAGTATTTGAAAAATATCCTTACCATCGGTGAAGGGAAGCGGTAGGAGATTGAATAATCCAATACACAAATTAATATTGATGAACCATTTAAGTTCCACATTGAGCCAGTATGGAAAGTAAACTGACATTATACCTGATTTTGGTTCTCTGTAGTCGGTTGTTCTCAACCCGAGATAGGATCCTGATAACTGAATTGATCCGGATGGAGGTCTTACCCCCTTGATCAGTTCATCATCTCCATTAATAGTTATTAGAAACTGATCACCAGCAGGAATATTTCTCAGGGCAGCAATTAATTCATTGCTGCTGTCGATATTTATGGATCTCACAACGAACTGGTACTGAATCAGTTTTACTCCCGTGATGATATCTCCCTTCACGATACCAGCATCAATTCCTGGATAGCCCTCCTCAACAAATATCACCATTGATCCTGATTTTTCCTCATAGAAGGGGTTCATCAAGGTATCTGAGTGATTCAAAATGGGAACAAATAACAAAGCAAGCATTAGATTGGTGAATACTGCAATTGTCAATATTTTCATCTTATTAAAGTCCTTTAGTTTATGATAACTCTCACTTGATTTTTCTACAAATGTTGTGAAGACAAATCCTACTACAGCTACTCCAGTCTGCTTGATCTCTACTTTTTCTGAAGTGAGTCCAATACCATGCATGATCTCATGAATTGATAATGCAATGATTAATGGAGGAATGATTAGAATAAAAGATTCAAAAGTAAGTAATTTTAGGGGATTGTCAACTAGGATGGGACTGGCAAGACCAGATAGCCCATATATCAAATTGACAAGAAGAATTATTGGTAGTGTAAAAAATAGTATCAGAACCAAAAATACTACATATTTAGAAAGATGATCAAATCGTTTGATTCTATTGGCAAGCTTCTCATAAAATTTGTTCAACCTCTCAGTTTTCCATAATAGAATGCCTGGACCCACGATCAATCCTTTTTCAATCAAATTGTACCTGGTTGAGATGAAGGATAAAATAACCCAAAATCCTGATATTGCTAGCACTACTTGTAGCAGTGTCACTGCCATACTAGTCCAACTCCTTACACCTATATATTATCTTCTAATACCTTTAATCAAAATCAAAATCTGGCAGAGCTGGTTGAACTTCATTTGTCGGTTCCTCCTCCTCTTCAATTAGTTTAGATTTTACTCGCTTCCCACTTCTCTTCTTACGTTTAGGGTCTCCTATCTCCTCAATTTTATCAAGCATCTCAAGTGAAAGGATATCAAAATCTCTCTGGGCAACTGATTGCAGATTTACCCTCGCAAATTCCCGCAGAACTCTTAAATTCATAAGAATACTGTACTCCTCGGCAAGGTATTTTGTTATGGATTCATCGACTGATT
>DAOUUM010000440.1 GCA_030668165.1 Candidatus Heimdallarchaeota archaeon | reverse complement strand
GCAAAATTGGATAGGAAGAATGCCAGGAATATATGAGCGATTCCATACAGAAATCCTGCTATAAGTAACAGGACTACACTGCCCTGTACCACTGACCCGAAGACATAGATGGCTATACCAACAACCATGCCTGTTTCGAGCATGGCAAAGAATGAGAGTGCAAGAACATATCCCAATATTCTCTCGACCGGTGTTAATGGTGTTGTGAATAACCTGAATTTGGTCTTATTGATGTCTTCTCTAATTGCAGTAAGTACAGCGACCAGAAGAATAAGGAAAGTCAGGATATATCCCATAACACCAGGAATTGATACATCGAGCCCAGATAACTCACCCACTCCAAATGCTAGATGCTCATCAAATTGAATACCTTTTCCTTCCATGATCTCCTCCATGGCCTCAGCAAGTGCCTTGTAAACAGTGGCCTTGAGCTGGGGTTTGGTACCATCGATATAAATTGAAATAGTTGCATTACCACTGGCAAGGATCTCCTCGGTGAAATTAGCTGGAAATAGAATTGCTGCCACCAGATCTGCCTTCTCCACCTCTTCAATACCATCTGCATAACTACCTAGCTCCAGTTTCACATGATTATCGACAGCCATCTTATCAATTATCTCGTCAGCCAGGGTTCTTGTATCCCCAGTCATTGGATGGGTGAATCCCAGATCTGCATTCTATATCGTTATTGGTACATTATTGACCTCACCAGACAGAACAATTCCAAAAACCAGCATGAACATGATTGGGAAAACAAGCATCATTGCAAAAGTTCGCTTATCCCTGATGAATTGTTTCAAAACCCTGGCAGCCACTGTCAATACTCTTGACATTGAGAATTTTTTGTGTTTAATATCTTGCATCTCAAATGTCAATATAATCATCTCCACTAAGTAAAATAAAAATCTCCTCGATAGTACCCACCTTGTACTTATCTTTGAGCTCCTGAGGAGTGCCCTCCTCGATCAAAATACCATCTCTCATCAGACCTATGCGATCAGCTTTCTCGGCCTCATCCATAACGTGACTTGTGATCAGAATGGTTTTACCCTCATCCCTTAACTTTCTGAAGTAATCCCAGAAATAGGCTCTGAGTACTGGATCAACTCCCACTGTAGCTTCATCAAATAGCAATACCGGTGGTTTGTGTAATAATGCACAGGCAATGGACAATCTACGCTTCATTCCTCCGGAGAGCTCCTCAACTATAACATCCTTTTTTTCCTCAAGATTTAGAATATCAAGAAGTTCATTTACGGTTTCTTTGATTTGATTCTTACTCATTCCATATAATTTTGAAAAAAATACCATATTCTCACTAGTTGTAAGATCAGTATACAGGGCATACTCTTGTGGGGCAATACCAATATAGTGTGATAATTTTTTGCGATGCTGTGGTTGATCAATACCCCAGATTTTCATTTCACCTGAGGTAGGAACCAAGGTTCCAGAAAGCATATCGATGGTTGTTGTCTTTCCGCAGCCATTAGCACCAATAAATGCGTAGATCTCTCCTTTCTTTACCTTGAGATCAATACCATTGACTGCACGTACCTGACCCTTATTATAATGCTTCACTAGGTTTTTTGTTTCAATTGCATAATCCATAGATTCACCTATTACAAATACTGAGATCATTCCCAGTAACTAGACTACTACATGGAACTAAGATGACGATTATATATCCTTAGTACCCAAATGATGGAATAATGGTTTAAGAAGTCTTAATAAAAATGATCAAAATATAGATGGACTTTTAGTCCTCACATCATGGCTGCAGTGGGATAAAAATAGGGAATTAACCAGAAGAGCCACACGAATAAAGAATACTTGTGGAATTTAATTTTTTGTATATCAGTACCTGATTTTTCAACTCTGGTGGCCCAGATTGCATGGATCAGCATCAAAAGAATTGCCAGCCCACCTGAGACGGCGTGAATATCAAAAGACAGGTCCTCCGCCATGAAGAACATTAGAGTGGTACCTATCGCATCACATAATAAGCCTGCCCAGAAAAAGACAACATGTATTTTGAGTAAATTTTTCTTGAAAAATTCGCCCCAGACACCGATACTGTAGAAAATAAGAGCTGCAGTGATCAATACTAATCCTGCAAGAGCTAAGGGTTCCATAATTGATTGAACTGATACCTGTATTAAATAATTACAGTTTGACTAGACTAAATTGCTTATTCCAATTCTAGTTTTTTCTCGGTTCGATATGGAATCAGCATAGCAATTGGATAGAACAAGCATGAGATTGGGAAGGAAATGGCACCCAGAGCTCCAAATAGCATAGGTCCGATGGCTACCCCTCCGGCTCTTGCAAATCTTCTGCTGATCTGAACTGCTGAGAATGAGCGTCCTCTTGCGGTGTTCAAAGTATGAGAAAAATACCAGGATTGCCAGGCCGGTTGTACAGAATTCGCCACTCCTGAACGCATAACATAGAAAAAGGCAACGAAAACAAACGAGCTTGAGAATGCAATTCCAAGTGCCAGTATGGGTGCCAGGGCGTTTAGTCTAACAATTGTGATTCCTTTTCCAAAGCCCTCAGAATACTTGCCAACCAGTAGGGATCCAATAGCAATAGTTGAATTAGATAGACCGAAAATTATTCCCCATGAAAACGTATCTGGTTGAAATTCTGTTAGAATATAATAATCAATAAAGGGCACAATAGCTCCTGAAGTGACCCCTATTAAAATCTCTTGGAAGAAAAATGCTCCCTGCATCTTCTTCTGATTAGGGGTTATATCACTGAAAGATGCATTTTTGTTCTCTTCCAACATTTTCTTACTTGTACTGGGTAGTAAAAACATAGAACTGACACCTAGCAAGCCCAGTAACCCAATTGCTATAAATGTGGTTTCAAT
>DAOUUM010000274.1 GCA_030668165.1 Candidatus Heimdallarchaeota archaeon | reverse complement strand
GAGAAGAACTCATGAACCTCGGAAAGATAATGCTTAACATTAATATTACTCATTTCAATTGTTATTATGTTTTCAATTATAATAGTTTTGTTTAAAGTGTCTTAATAGTTTTATCTAATTCCAATACTTCGAGGGAACCTTAATTCTATAAGCTACGGGTAATCCTTATAAAATTCCAAATATTGTGAAATCGCATGATTGAAATAATTGTTTACAGTATAATTAGCTTGATTATCGCTGCAATAATGTTAGCACTTGTTGCCTTCTCACTATTGAAGGCATCAGCAAATGATTTACATCCGATATTTATTTTTTTCATTCTAATACTTGGATTGCTCCTTATTCTGGCTGGATCCTATAATATAATCCTAGTTGGGTTGGATAAATTTGACTTGGGATCAGATTCTCTATTTGGTGGTATTTTCAGTGTATATGGTGATATCAACAGTGATATCTGGTTTACTATTTCCTCAATTTCTGTAAATTACTCTATCGTTCGAGGTGGTATATCATTAACCATGGCTGCAGGGGTATTTCTAGGTGTGATTAGATATTTAATTGGTAAAATAAGAAAATAATAGAATTGATTGGTAGATTCCCGCGTTACCCCCTATAATAGATTTTCAACCACATATTCCTCAAATAAGGACAGAGCGGTGGGAAAATTCTTCCTTCCAAAGCCTATTCGAAAATGTTGTGTACCATAATTATATGTCGTACTTGGGAGAAGTAGCACTCCCTTCTTTTCAATCAGATCCAAACAGAAGCCGTCAACATCATCTGAGAAAAATATTTTTACAAATCCAATCGTCCCAGCTTCTGGTTTGGTCCATTGGAATAGCTGAGAATATTTATTGAAAAAATCAGTTAGAAGGCCAAGATTTTTTTGTATTATATCCAAATTTCGCTTAATCAAGGTATCAACATTTCTGAGTGCAATTGTTGCAAGAAATTCTGAAGGTCCACTATTACAGATCGTGGTGTAATCCTTCATTATTTGTAGTTTATTGAGTAATTCGGGATTTTGGGCTGCTATCCATCCGATACGTAAGCCAGGTAAACCTATTGGTTTTGATAAAACACCCAGTGATATCGCATTTTCATACAAATCTGCTGCATTTTGTAAACGGGTCTGATTTGAATATTCACCCAGTCGGTATACTTCATCTGAAAAAAGGATCAAATCATTTTTCCTGCAGATATCAATTATATGGTCTAATTCTGCTTCAGTGAAATTATATCCAGTTGGATTATTAGGAGTATTAATAATTATAGCACGGGTATTTTCTCTTACCAGTGATTTAAGTTTTGTAATATCAGGCTTCCAATTTGCCTCCTCATTCATTTCCCAAAAATCAATATCTATTCTATTTGCCTTTGCAATGGCATAAGAGGACTGATAACAGGGAAATTGGACTATGATATGATCATTTTCCGATAGAATCCCATTCATAAATGTAAATATTCCCTCCTCAGCACCAGTAAATACCATTATCTGCTCCTTTTTCAAATTTGAGTACAGCTTAGCGATCTCCTCACGTAGTAAGGGATCTCCCTGTGATTCAGTATAACTCAGGCGGAATTTCAGCAACGCTTTCAGATTTCTTTCCTTGTTCTGCTCACCATCTAGGCCCAAGATTTCATCTACTGTAAAGGATTCAGCATCGGATGAACTCAGCATAAATGGAGTACTAAACTCATACTTCGCATAATATCTCTCAATGAGGAATTTTTGAATTTTCACTACCTCAAATACTAATATTTTGGGTAAAAATCTTTTCTTATTTAAATCCAATTTTGAATTTGAAATAATATAATTTTCAAAATACGACTGGTGTGTCACATAATTGAGATCAGTATTTTATCTCGTCAGTTACCTTCTTCTTTTCTTTTTCTTTGACCTTGTCTTTCTCTGTGGATTTAGTTCGGTTAGTGATGGGGCAGGAATCTTGCTCACGTATGGATATTTTTTGGGTCGGATCAGATGATCTTGGATCAGTCTCTCCACATCCACAAGATAGGATCGTTCTTTCTCATCACAAAAATTGTATGCGATACCGGATTTACCAGCTCTGGCAGTCCGTCCAATTCTATGCACATAAATCTCAGCTTCGTTTGACATATCATAATTGATCACATGAGTGATATCATCAATATCAATTCCACGGGCCGCAATATCTGTGGCCACAAGTACTTTTATCTCGCCATTTTTGAAGCCTCGCAGGGCTCTTTCCCGACCATTTTGAGATTTATTACCATGAATTGAATCAGCGATAATATTTTGCCTTGTTAGTTTCTTTGCCGTATTATTGGCACTATGTTTGGTTCTCATAAATACAAGAGCTTTTGTAATATTGTCTGTTTTCAGGAGATGAGCCAGTAAATTGAATTTATCAGATTTCTCCACAAAGAATACTGAGCTATCTATTGTCTCAACGGGGGATGATGGTGGATCCACGGATACTCTCACAGGATCCACAAGCATTTTGTTGGCAAGCTCGAGTATTTGCTTTGGCATAGTTGCAGAGAACAACATGGTATGACAGTTATTGGGGATCAGCTTTAGCACTTTGCGAATATCATGAATGAATCCCATGTCCAGCATTCTATCTGCCTCATCAAGCACAAAAATCTCAATTCGATCAAGATTTATAATTCCCTGATCTATCAGATCAAGTAATCTACCCGGAGTTGCTACTAAGACATCCTTTCCTTTTTTCAACTCTCGTTCCTGTGGTCTCTGAGAAACCCCACCATATATTGTGACATGTCGGATTTCAGTGTAAACACCATAATTTGCTATACTTTCACCAATCTGGCTGGCCAGTTCTCTTGTGGGGGAGAGAATTAGCGCACGAGGATAGGGTTTGCCCTTGGGCTCATTAGCAGCTAGTAATTGTATGATGGGAAGGGCAAATGCAGCTGTTTTTCCTGATCCGGTCTGAGCAGTCCCTAGAATATCTCGTCCCTCCAATGCCAGAGGAATTGCTTGAACCTGAATGGGGGATGGATGGTTGTATCCCTGTTCCTCAATAGCCTCAAGAAGTGGATTTATCAATTTAAGCTGATGAAATAGCACAGTGTTATCAATGAGCGTCCCTGTATCGGCAATGGTTTCTGGTTGATAGTACTCCTCAGGTTCTCGTTTTATCTGGTCGGATATCTGTTCCTGCAGTGATTTCTCAGTTGAAATTATCTTAATCTCCAATTTTGTTCCGTCTAAAAACTCGGGAAGATCAAGTGTAACTTTCCCATCTTTCACAATGGCTTTCAGAGTTTTTAGATCCTTCATAATATAGTTTATTATTTAAAGGTTAAAAAACTGTGTTAATATAACAGGTGATGATTAATATTTAATTCATCATTCTTATTAACCCATAAAATAAGACTATTTGAGATCTATCTTTGCCATAAGATCCAATCCTAAACATTATAAGATTATTTAGGTACAAATAAATTGTTTAAAATGATCATACTTAACGTTAGGATTATTTAATGTAAGTATGAGTAATTCGAAACTATTGAATGAAGTAATAAATATAAATGATGAACTTGATTTCTCAGTAACAATACAGAATTGTGTGGCTTCAGTTGACCTTTTTACAACAATCAATCTAGTTAAATTATTTCAAACTCTAATAGATCATGAGATTTATTATGTATCCTACAATCCAGATAAATTTCCAGGTCTTGTTCTAAAGATCAATGAACCAAAAGTGTCAACACTGGTTTTTTCAAGTGGTAAATTAGTTATCACTGGAGCAAAATCTACAGAAATGGTACATACTGCTGTTAGCCGAGTAAGGGAAATACTAATTGAGCATGGCAGCATCATTTGTAGTGAAGAACCAGAAATTACTGTCCAAAATATAGTTGCATCTGCAAATTTGAATAAAAGAATGTTAAATTTAGAGCTTGCCTCCATGTGGTTGGAAAAATCAATGTATGAACCAGAACAGTTTCCTGGTCTCATATATCGGCTTCCAAAACCAAAAACAGTTCTACTCCTCTTCCAATCAGGTAATGTGGTGTGTACTGGGGGGAAAACTGAAAATGATGTCCATCTTGCAGTACGCAACACCTATGACAATCTTATTGACATAGATGCATTTATAACAGATCTTGAATATGAAAATTAATTATATTAGATAATTTTCTTGGCAATGGTGTAATTGAGTTTTCTTAGAATAAATAATCTCAATAAGTAAATACTATTTTTTCATTCTCTATCCTTGCACTGATATTCAGTACTGTAATAAATTTTTTCAGTATTTTTTCCAAGTTAGAATATTCTACTCTGAGCTGATCAGCAAATAATTTTATTGAAAAGTTTTCTCTTCTCCCTAATTTAGTCAAAATTAACTCTCTTTTGGATGAGCTATGTGTGGATGAAAATCCATCAGAATAGACAAAATTACCCCTTCTTCCCCCCATGTCATATCTCTTTCTCTTATCTGTCGTTGAGAGTGCATTGTAAGCAGCTGTGATCTCTTTGAATCGTTCCATTATCTCTGGTTTCTGATTACCATTTGTATCGGGATGAAATTTTTTGGCCAATCTGTAAAAATGTTTCTTAAGGTCTTTTTGAGAAATATTCCTTTCAACACCCAGTGTCTCATAATAATTTCTCATATCAACTGGGTATGATTTATTGTTCTTAAACGATTACTTAACTTTCAATTCAGACACATCAAACCGATCATAATTAAGTCAGAAAAAAAATCTAATTATAAAATCCTAACATATTTTTG
>DAOUUM010000428.1 GCA_030668165.1 Candidatus Heimdallarchaeota archaeon | reverse complement strand
TTTAGTTATTTTGCGGGTTTTATCAAGGTTAGATTTCCAAGCTTATTATTGAATACAAATAATTAAATAATTAAATTTGGTTCAATCCCATTTCCATAGTTTATTATCTGTAATGGAAACAACGTGTAATTTCACATGTTATCAACATACGTGAAAAAGATCATCTGTCATTAAATCATTTAATTCACTCTTTGTATTATCTGATATTTCAATGATTTCAGTCATTTTACCTTCGCTATGTATATTATCTACTTCTGAGTATAAAAACCATTAGGAGAATCCAATTAGTATCTGTTGACATACCAAACCTTCTCGAGTATCTCTCATTTGACTATTTTAATTATTTTTGTCAATTAATTCCTTGATCTCCAATGGATCGAAGAAATGACTTTGAAACTCACAACCCTCAAAAGAAACGCTGATTGTAAATGTTCAAGAAACTATTGCTTGGCAAGGAATATTGGTGGTATCTGATGATATCCATTTTTAGGAAATTCTTTTGGATTATTAATAATATGTAAATGAGGAGGTGATCAGGGCGAACTTGTAGATACTGCTGACTTACTTATTCTTCTCTTCTTATATTCTCATTCCTCATCCTATCAATTTCCTTCCAAGATTCCTCCTCCTCCCAGATCTCATCATCCACCACCCAGATAGGATCTGATATATCCATAAGCTCGGGCTCAATATCCACATCAACTTGGGGATTGAAGTACTTGGCATTGGCATATGCCCGACCTGCCTGGGTATTGTGCTTCATCCGCGAGTAGATCTCCCCAAGAAAGAACCAGGCACGGAATTCTTTCATATCAGATTGCAAATATCTAATTAAATTATTTTTAGCACTGAACAACCTATTTACCTGCATATATGCATATCCAAGGCTGAAATACGCCTTGAAATAATCCGGGTTCTCCTTCAAACAATCACTTAAGACCTCAATAGCCTCTTCATACCTTTTTAGCTGATTGAGAAATTTACCCTTTAATTCCAGACTCATTGCAGATCTATCCATCTCAAGCAACAGATCCAGTGTTTCCACTGCCTCCTCCAGTCTTCCCAGCGTCATCAGAATATTGGTCCTGAATGCAAGAGTATCCTTCTCTTTTTTGATGCTGATTGCCTTGTCAATTGATTCAAGGGCATTTTCAAGCTGCCCACGACCAAATTGTATGGTACTCAGGTTCACCCAGGCATCCAGAAAATTATTATCCAGTGATAGGCACTCTTTTAGTGCAAACTTTGCCTCATCCATCTCCCCAAGGTTCTGATGGCAGATAGAGAGATTAAACAGGTACTTGGGGTTCTTTTCCTTTACAAGTATCTCCAGATATATCTGCTTAGCTCCCTCAAAATCTCCCTGGTTTATCTTCTGAATGGCTTCTTCATGACGATTCATTAATTAAGTATTCTCTATTCGTAATTAAGTATATCTAGGGGAATTTATCTGAGAGGATAGATTGGAGAATGATACACGACCTGCCATGTACAATGCTCTGACTAGAGATATCTATGAATTTTGAAACAAATTCAAGCCAGCAAAGCATGTAATTCTTAAACTAATGATAATTAATGACCTATGGATGAATTAAAACCTGTAATCAGACCCCTGCTCACGTTTACAGGTAGTATAGGTTCATTTGAAAAGGAGATTAAAGATACCCACGATTTTAATCTTGGATTAAAAACTCTTCTTGACAATAGAATTCAGATATTACAGGTATCATCGCTTGTAGCTATTGCTACTCTGGGTTTTATGGCTCGATCTCAATACCATGATTATGCTGAAATCATTGCTTTTGTTTCAATAATTTGGATAACAGCAAATGTGTTGTTCATTAATTATGATTTTTATATGAAACATCACCTAGGTGAGAAAGAACAGGGATACCTTAATATTCCTCAAGAAATAATCAAGGAGAAGGTTCGTGTTTGGATATTAAAAATCCTGTTAGTCAGAATTCTACTAATTATTTTTATTTACAGGCTTCTACTATTATTTCCAGATATCTGGTGGATTCTTTCACCAGTACTAAGTTTCCTTTTCTTCGCAATTTTCAATAAACAATTATTCAGACATGATTTAATATTTCCTAAAATTGAGAAATTTCCAGATGGTGAATTAAAGGATAAGTTATACAAATTTTGCACTGGCAAGGTGGATAAGTCTAATATTTTTCTTTGGAAATTTTCACAATATACAAAGAGAGTAAATGCAGGTGTATTCAAAATAAAACGGAAGAGAAGCATATTATTAGGTGACAATCTATTTGAGAATTTTGATGATGATGAAATTAATGCAATGTTAGCGCATGAATTAGCACATTTAGAATTAAGACATATTGAAAAAAAGATCCTATTAATTATTTTCAGTTTGACATTTATTGTCGGAATTGTTAATCTATTATTAAATTGGTATATTGATTATTTTGGCATCCCTAAGAAGGCTTCAATGATTAGCCTGGTGTTCATTTACACAGTATATTTCATTCTATCAAGATTTCATGTAGCAATTTCTTTATTATATTCCAGGTACGCCGAGAAGAAGGCTGATGAATGGGCTCTGAGATACTTTCCAAAGAGAAACTCCTTTGAGAGTATGCTCGTAAGATTACATCTGACAAATGGAATATATCACAAAAATAGCTTACGAGAAAAGTTACAGTTCCTTACACATCCACCTGTAGAGGACAGAATCAAGCACCTAAGGATGTATGCAGAAAAAATTGGTATTGTTAAATAATTCCAGACTCATTGCAGATCTATCCATCTCAAGTAAGAGATCAAGTGTTTCCACCGCCTCTTCCAGTCTTCCCAGTGTCATCAGAATATTGGTCCTGAATGCAAGGGTATCCTTCTCTTTTTTGATGCTGATTGCCTCGTCAATTGATTTAAGGGCATTTTCAAGCTGACCACGACCAAATTGTATGTTACTCAGGTTTACCCAGGCATCCAGAAAATTATTATCCAGTGATAGGCACTCTTTTAGTGCAAACATTGCCTCATCCATCTCCCCAAGATTCTGATGGCATATAGAGAGATTAAACAG